>JBFZES010000046.1:0-12327 GCA_041306725.1 Spirochaetaceae bacterium
CATGGCCCTCAATATGCAGGACCTCGTAGCCAAGGTAACCAAGGGCGGCCAGCTGGCCACCAACGCCATGGTACCCGCTATGGCCGGTTACACCCCCATCCAGGGCAACGCCTACAACGTAGAAGAGGCTAAGAAGCTTCTCGCGGCCGCGGGCTTCCCCGGCGGCGCAGGCTTCCCCAAGGTTACCCTGCTCTACAACACCAGCGAAGGCCACAAAAAGATCGCTGAGTGGGCTCAGGAAAACTGGAAGAAGAACCTCGGCATAGAGGTAGCGCTTGTGAACCAGGAATGGGCTACCTTCCTCGATACCCGCCAGACCTCTCATGACTTTGAGTTCTGCCGCGCCGGCTGGGTAGGCGACTACCTCGACCCCAACACCTTCCTCGATATGTTCATCACCGGCTCCGGCCTCAATGATGGCCTGTATACCAACACCAAGTACGATGAGCTCATCAAGAAGGCAGCCACCATGCCCGCCGGCAAGGCCCGCATGGACACCCTGCGCCAGGCTGAAGACATTATGATCACCGCGGACCAGGCGGTCATACCCTTCTACCACTATGTGGAGCAGGACCTTATCGACACCAAGGTTTGGGGCGGCTGGTTTGCCAACCCGCTGGGCATCCACAACTGGAAGTTCATATTCAAGAAGTAAGACGCATAACGCTGTAAAGCGTTGAGCGCGAAACGGCTGCCTTTAAGGCAGCCGTTTTTATTTGTAAAACGGCATTTCAATAATTAGAATATCATTGTTTTCCACTAGCGCTTATTAGAAAAGAGCGCTATAATTCGCAGGTCGTAGCGGCCAAGGCTTGCCTGCCATGGGCATAGTCGCCGCTGCACGCTGGGTTCATCTTCCTTCCACGAATCCAGATTCCAACCAAGCGAGGCTGCGATGTCCAAATTCATCGTTAGAAGGCTCCTGAGCGTCATCCCCACTCTCTTTATCATCGTTACGCTCAGCTTCTTTATGATCAGGCTTGCCCCAGGCGGCCCCTTCTCCCGAGAGAAGAAAATCCCTCAGGAAGTGCTCCAGAATATCCTAAAAAAGTATAATATGGATGAGCCGCTCTTGAACCAGTACTTCAGGTACTTAGGCGACATCCTGCGCTTTGACTTAGGCCCGTCCTACCGCTACAAGGACTCCACGGTGAACGAGCTCATAGGCAAGGCCTTCCCCGTGTCGCTGCACCTCGGCGCGATGGCTCTCGCGGTGGCGCTCTTCCTCGGCATTAGCGTGGGCATTATATCGGCGCTGAACCAGAACAAATGGCCCGACTACGCGGCCATGTCGTTCGCGGTATTGGGCATATCGATACCGCTCTTCGTCATAGGCCCGCTCCTCATGCTCGTCTTCGCTCTGCAATTGAAGTGGCTCCCTACCTCAGGCTGGATAGGCAGCCGGGCCGGCTGGGCCACCGTCATCCTACCCACCATGACCCTCATGTTCCCGTACTTCGCCTATATTGCCCGCTTATCGCGAGGCTCTATCATCGAAGTGGCCCGCTCGGACTACATACGCACCGCGCGCGCCAAGGGCCTTAAGGAATCGGTGGTCATCTGGAAGCACATCCTTAAAGGCGCCCTCTTGCCGGTGGTTACCTATCTCGGCCCCGCGTTCAGCGGCATCGTGATAGGCTCGGTAGTGGTGGAGCAGATCTTCGTCGTGCCCGGCATAGGCAGGATATTCGTGCAGTCGGCGCTCAACCGCGACTACACGGTCATCATGGGCGACGTCATCGTATATTCGATCATACTCATCAGCGCGAACTTCCTCGTGGATGTGCTTTACGGCCTCCTCGATCCGCGCATCTCCTACAAGTAAGGGGCGAGCAAGAATGCCGGCACTCAACATGAAGAACGATAACGCCGTTAACGAGTTTAACCAGTACGTTAAGCCCGTCTCATTATGGGCGGACGCGTGGAAGCGTTTACGCAAGAACAGGATGGCCGTGATCGGTATGTGGATCGTGGGCGTATACCTGTTCATCACCTTCGGCGCGGGACTCCTGCCCTTCTACTCCTACACGGACCAGGAACTCCTGCACGCGAACCTGCCGCCTTCCTTCAAGCCGGCGGGCGCCGTGGCGCTCGTGAAGCTGGAGTCGCGCCGCGTGGAATTGCTGACCGCCATAGAATCCACGGGCAGGGAAGACCTCAAGGTGGACTTGGAGCGCGTCAACACGGAAATAGACCTCATCAAGTACGAGATCAATCGCGACCCGGTGCATAAGCGCGTATACATACTGGGCACCGATTACCTGGGGCGCGACATGCTGGCGCGCACGATTTTCGGCGGGCAGATATCGCTGCTCATAGGCATCGTAGGCACCATAACCGCGGGGCTCATTGGCATAGTGCTCGGGGCCATGGGCGGCTACTTGGGGGGCTGGCTCGACAACATAATCAGCCGCTTCATCGACATCATGTACAGCCTTCCGTACATGCTCCTCGTAATCATCATCATGTCCATGTTCAAGGATTCGAGCAACGCCATGGTGCTGGGCATACCGGTCAACATAATCATCCTGTTCTTCGCCATAGCCCTGGTTTCCTGGCTGACCATGTCGCGTATCGTGCGCGGCCAGATCATAAGCCTTAAGAACTCGGAATTCGTTGAAGCCGCGCGGTCCATGGGCGCCGGCACGGGACGCATCGTGTTCCGCCATCTCCTGCCCAACACGATAGGCATCATTATCGTGTATTCCACGCTGCAGTTCCCCAGCTTCATCATGAGCGAGAGCTTCCTGTCCTTCCTCGGCCTAGGCGTGTCGGCCCCCTACGCATCCTGGGGCACCCTGGTAAGCGAAGGCGTGCAGGGCATGCAGCTCTACCCCTGGCGCCTGATCGTACCGGCAACGGCTATGACCGTGTTCCTCTTCGCTATGAACTTCCTCGGCGACGGCCTGCGCGATGCACTCGATCCGCAGAGCAAGAACCGCAACTAAGAGTCAAGGAGACCGTCGAATGACCGATGACGTCATACTGCAGGTTAAAGACCTGAAGACATACTTTAAGCTGGACGAAGGGCTCTTAAAGGCCGTGGACGGCGTCAGCTTCGAGCTGCGCAAGGGCGAGACCCTCGGCATAGTGGGAGAATCCGGTTCGGGCAAGAGCGTTACCAACCTGGCCATCATGAAGCTCATACCCTCCCCTCCCGGCAAGATAGCGGGTGGAGAGGTGCTCTTCAACGGCAAAGACGTGCTTAAGATGTCCGACAACGAGATACGCGAGCTGCGGGGCAATAAGATATCGATGATATTCCAGGACCCCATGACCTCGCTCAATCCCTTCCTGCGGATAAGCACCCAGATGGTGGAGACTATCGTGCTGCACCAGGGCCTGGACAAGAAAGCGGCCAAGGCCAAGGCCATAGAGATGCTCATGCTCGCCGGCATACCCGCCCCCGAGAAGCGCATAGACCAGTACCCCCACCAGTTCTCGGGCGGCATGCGCCAGCGCGTCATGATAGCCATGGCCCTGTCCTGCAATCCCGAGATCCTGATAGCCGACGAGCCCACGACCGCCCTGGACGTTACCATACAGGCCCAGATCCTGGACCTTATCAATGAGCTGTCCGACCGCCTGGGCACCGCGGTGATACTGATCACCCACTCCCTGGGCGTGGTCGCGGGCATGTGCGACAATATCTGCGTCATGTACGCGGGCCGCGTCGTGGAAAAGGGCAGCGCCGACGAGATCTTCGCCGACCCCAAGCACCCCTACACGCAGGGCCTCATCAAGAGCGTGCCGCGCCTGGACAAGGAAAACAAGCAGCGCCTCTATTCTATACCCGGCCAGCCGCCGAACGTAATCAACCTGCCCGAGTGCTGCCCCTTCTTCCCGCGCTGCGACCGCGCAATGGATATATGCAAGAGCAAATATCCGCCGGCCACCAACATAGGCAACGGGCGCAACGTGTCATGCTGGCTGTACGGAGAGGGGAAATAAATGGAGAACAACGAAAACCTGCTTGAAGTGCGGGGCCTCAAGATGCATTTCCCCTACCACACGGGCATGCTCTGGAACCGCAAGAAGGGCTTCATCTACGCCGTTGACGGCGTGGACCTGTCCATAAAGAAGGGCGAGACCCTGGGCCTCGTGGGCGAGTCGGGCTGCGGCAAGTCCACCACGCTCCGCGCGGTGGCCCAGCTGCATAAGCCCACGGCCGGCAAGGTCCTGCTCAAAGGCAAGGACCTTACCAAGATACCCGGGCACGAGCTCATGGCGGCGCGCAAGGATATGCAGATCGTGTTCCAGGATCCCTACGCATCGCTCAATCCGCGCATGACCACCCGCGACATCATTGCCGAGCCCATGAGGATCTTCACCAAGGAAGGCCTCATAAGCCTGAGCAAGGCCGAGATCGATGAGCGCGTCGAGCAGCTCTTGGAGCGCGTGGGCCTGTCCCGCTACTTCAAGAACCGCTACCCGCACGAATTCTCCGGCGGCCAGCGCCAGCGCATAGGCATAGCCCGCGCCCTCGCCCTTAAGCCGGACCTGGTGCTTTGCGACGAGCCCGTGTCGGCGCTGGACGTATCCATACAGTCCCAGATACTCAACCTGTTCAAAGACCTGCAGGAAGAATTCGGCCTTACCTATATGTTCATCGCGCACGACCTGGCGGTCATCCAGTACATATCGGATCGCATAGCGGTCATGTACCTGGGCGTCATCGTGGAGGTGTCCGATTCGGCCGAGCTGTATACCAAGCCGCTGCACCCCTACACCCAGGCGCTCCTGTCCGCGGCCCCCATACCGGACCCCGCCATTGAGCGCAACCGCAAGCGCATTATCCTTACCGGCGACGTGCCCGCCCCCGACAAGGTGCGCACCGGCTGCTATTTCTACGACCGCTGCCAGCACCGCATGGATAAATGCAAAAACAGCGTTCCCACGCTCAAGGACGCCGGCCCCGGCCACCAGGTGGCCTGTTTCCTATACCACGAGCCGGCCTAGCCTCGTTCAAACGGGAAGGCCTTGCTCTCCCGCTTAGCCCGCGTTATGCGCGCCCGCCCCGTTACGGGGGCGGGTTTTTTTTTGCCGCGCTATAGACGCGCCTTTAAGGAAACGACATTATTCCACTAGCTGTCATCGAAAAACCATGTGATAATGATAAATACGATCATAAATACATCGCTTGAAGGCTAAGGATACATCCTGAACGGAGTATGTGGAGGCACGCATGGAGCATCCCGATGCGCCCGATACGGGCGACAAGGTAACGGCTCTCAATCAGGCACTGCGGGAACGCTACCGGGCGCTCGCCGACCAGTTATGGTCGCTTTCTATGGAATCCGGGCTTACCACCGACTTCTTTGAGGAGAGCCTCAGCGCTAATGCCGCCAACCTTGAGGCTATACGCACGATCGATACGGGGCTAGGCTCGCTTAAGGGCAGCATAGGCGATATAGCCGAAGCGGCCGCCGAAGCCGACGGCAAGCTTGGCTCGGCCGATGGGGCGGCCACCAGCGCGCTCGGCTCTATGGCCGCCGGCTCGCAGGCCCTGAGCGCCATGGACGCGCGCTTCAGCGTATTCGTAGGGGTATTCAGGCGCGTAGCCGAGAGCATAGACCGCATAGACGGCGCGTTGCGTTCCATAGAGGAAATATCGGAGCTTACCAACCTGCTCTCGCTCAACGCCGCCATCGAGGCCGCCAGGGCGGGCATACACGGCAAGGGCTTCAAGGTAGTGGCCAATGAGGTAAAGACCCTGGCCGCCAAGAGCAAGGACCTTACCGACCTGGCAGCCGGCCTCCTTAAGGAGCTGCGCGGCGGCATGGCCGACGCGCACAGCGGCATTAAGGCCATAGACGAAGGCAAGGCCGAGCTCTCCAAGCGCATGGCCGCGTCGCAGGAAGACCTCAGCCTTAGCTCCATGGCCATAGCCGGCGCGGCGTCCAACATGAAGGATATTCGGCAGGCCCTGATTACCCAGACCCAAAGCTCCCGCGATATAGCGGCCTCCATGGACGAGCTCTCGGACTCCGCTAAGCTCCGGACCGAGAACACCGTGCTTATTCGAGGCAACATAAGCAGGCAAAAGGCCTCCGGCCAGGCGGTTCAAGCCGCCGCGCGCTCGCTAAAAGCCTCTATGAGCGAATTGAACGCCGCGCTTTCGGGCCTCTTAAGCGGCGGCTCCGCCTGCCTGGAAACGATCGCCATAGCCCACGACGTGAGTTATCCGCCCTGGGTGTACATAAGCGAGGGGCAGTCGGCCGGCATAGCCATAGACGCGGCTAAGCGTATCTTTGACGACGAAGGAATCTTCCCCGAGTTCAGGCCCGAACAGTTCGCCGACGCGCTGAACGACCTCTTAGCGCATCGCATACGCATCGTGGCCAACGTCGGCTGGCCTAACGACTTCCTGTCCGACAAGCCCGTCATTGCAAGCCTGCCCTTCGCCACCTTCCGCCCCGCCCTGTTCGCCCGCGATACCCTGGCCGCGGGCTTTACGTCGCTGAAGGACTTGAACGGAAGGCGGGTAGCCGCGCAAAAGGGCTCCTATGTCGTCGATTGCCTCAAGGGCAGCGGCTGCCAGGTCATCGTGACCGAGAACGACCTTGAAGCCTTCGCCGCCGTCATATGGGGCCGCGCCGACTGCGCCATTACCGAGCGCCTCGTGGGGCGGTTCCTTACCGAGCACTATTTCTCGGGCAATATCGTGCCCTGCTTTGAAACAGGCGACGAGCTGAGCGCCGTTTTCCTGCTAGGCAAGGAAGACGGCGCGCTGAAAGCCGTCCTGGACGCCCGCATACGGGAGCCTGCCTGCGCGGCCTGGCTAAAGGGGCTGGCCAAAGCATAGCGGGCGGCCGCGCGAATCCGCGGCCGCCCGACGCATGCCAGGGCGTTCCGACGAAGGCCGTTAGCGCGATATTTTCCTTGACTCTACGTAGAAGCGCTTCTCTGGCGCCTCGCCCATGCTAAAGGTCTTTCTCGGCATGACGCCGTCGCGCACGATAGTGCCGAAGAAGCTGCCTTTGTCTATGGGCGGCAGGTAGAAGCCTAGGTTACCGGGCTTCTTAGCCAGCGCCTCAAGGCTATCCGTGCCGTGTATATAGTCGATCGCGCAAGCGGGGTGCCTTTGCAAATGCGCGTCGAGCACGGCCTGTATAGTGCCCGTGGCAAGCTTGGCCTTAGGAGAGGAAAAGCGGACGAGGCCCGATTCCCGCGCCGATATAAAAGCGAAGCGGTGTTCGCCGCCTTCATAGGCGTCGGTGGCCCGTACCGCGTTCTCGAAGGGCATGGGCTCGAAACTCGCGCCCGCGTCGGCCAACTCGGCTAAGAGCGCCTTGCCGTCCGCCTTGAAGAGCACGCGGTGGATGGGATGGAAGGGCAAGCCCTCGTCGTATATGTTCACGAGCTCGACGAGCGCATAGCGCGCCGGATGGCTCATTATAGCGGGGCTTGCGGCCTGGGCTTGCTTGATCTCTTCCCAAATGGCCTTGGCCGTAGCCAAGGAATGGTTTCCGTCTCCCACGGCGAAAAGCAACACCTTATCGTTTCCGTATTTAGCCATGTAGGCCCGCTCGTCCGCGAGCTTCTCCAAAGCGGCCGCTACGGCGGAAAGGCTCGCCTCGTCGCTTACCCTATAGCCGCGTATATGGCCCGCGCCTTTCATGAGCTCAAAATCGTAGGCCTTGGGAAGCGAGGACGCCTTGGCGTACAGGGGCTCGATTACGCTACGCCCCGGGTCGTCTATGAGCAGCATGATGTGCGGAAGCTCAAGCGCCGCGCCGCGCCGTATGTCCATGCGCGGCGGTAGGCGCTCCACTATCGTGCCTTCCGTAGGCCGTATGGGGCTCGTTACGCCCTTGCCGTATTGATAGGCCTCCAGGTCAACGGCCATGACGAGGCCCTTGCGGCTGGCCTTCTCAAAAGGCGTTTGCCGCTCCACCAGCATGAAGCCGGGTTCCTGCCGCGAAAGCACGTTCTCGCGCAGATACCTGTCCATGGCTTCCCGTATGCGGCGTACCCGCTCGGCCTTGTCGCCGTCTTCCAGGTAGCACTCGGGAAAAATGAGATTGAGCGTGCTCGGCCTGTCGCCCACGCTACGGGCCACCTCCTCCCAGTATTCCCGTTCGCTCGAATACTGGTCACATGCCACGACCGCCCACGATGCGTAATCGATGCCCGGGGCGGGGAGGTAGATTTCCGGCACGCGTACGCCTAACGCGGCGAAGCGCTCCTTGAGATCTGCCATATATACTCCTTTTTTTTGCGATATAGCGTGAGAGACGAAGGCTCTTCCGTTAAACCGCGGGCATATTATGCGGGTATTGGCGAGCTTGGTCAAACCCGCGCCGGCTATTGCCCGGCGGGTTTGGCCGTAGTATCATGCTTGCCGAGGATACCATCCATGAAAGCCAAGACCAAAGATAGGGCCATGAAACTGGCGGTAGCGCTCTTCGCATCCGCTCTCTTTTTTACCATTGTCTATTACACGTCAGAATACGTCCAAAGCAGCTTCTACTATGTCGAAAACGGCGGCGTCGCGCTGTTCATAGATAAATACGTCGAGCGCGGCCGCAGGGCGGAATTTACCGCTGGCATAGAAAGCGCTACGGAAGGTGCGCTGGCTACGCTGGGCATCAGCGTACGGAGCAAGGCCGTGCCCCGCGCCTATATTGCCGCGAACGCGCATTACGGCGTGGTCAACGCGGGGGACCGCTTATTGACGGAAAAGCTCCGGGGCGTGCCCTCGTCCGACTTCCACCTCTTTAGGAACATAAGCCGCACCATGGCCGCCAACGAGCTTATAGCGGATACCTTAAGCTCCCGGGACGGCAATTACGTATTCCTTACCATAGACGGCGATTGGAAGCGCGCGGCCCTGCATGGCTACGCCCATGCGCTGGCTGCCAAGAATATGCCCGCGGGCATTTCAGACTACCTGTCCAACGACGCGCGTTTCGACGCTGAACTCTGGTACGGCTTCCGCTTCGTAGACGAGGCGGCGGCCATGCTCGCCACCGACCTGTTCAGGCTCAGCGAGGAATCAGGCGGGCTTGAAGCCGCGCTAGCGGCCTACCCTAGCTCCACGGCGGCTATGTATACGGACCCCGCGTCGGAAATGTATCAGCGGGAGCAGCTGGTGCGGCTGAGCACCTTTAACGAGGCTCCCAAGTCGAGCGCGTTTTACCTGGCGGCCAACGATTTCAGCTCTTACCTCATCGCGCGCATGGATAGCGGCGCCATACGGCTCCTTGAGCGCTTCCTTAACGGCGATTATCGCGACTTTGACGAGCTCTTCTCGTATTTTGGGGGATTCAAGGAAAGCTTGAAGGCGTGGAAAGGCTTAAGCGCCGCGCCTCGATCGGGCCTTGAGGCGCTACCGCCCTTTACCAGCGACTAGCGGCCGTTATAGTATGCGCGCATGACGATAAAAAAACGCGGCGCGGTGCTGCTCGCCACGCTTACGGCTGTCCTGTGGGGCTTTTCATTCCTCAGCATAAAGGTGGCGGTAGCCGTTATCCCGCCCATGAGCCTGGGCCTGGCCCGCTTCGTGCTGGCCTCGGCGCTGCTCTTCACCGCGTTCGCCGTAAAGGGCGCGGCGCCTCGCTTGGCGCTTAAAGACCTGCCCCTAATGGCGGGCGCTGGCCTCGTCGGCGTTACCCTCTACTTCCTGGGCGAGAACAATGGCCTCTTGCGGCTCTCGGCCTCAGAATCGTCCATAATCGTCGGCACTATACCCGTGCTTACCGTGCTCGCGGAACGGTTCTTCTCAGGGGCCAGGCTTACGCCTTTTCAGGCCGGCGGCGCCCTGCTATCCGCCCTGGGCGTAAGCCTTATGGTACTGGAATCCATGCGCATCAGCCCCGAGCCCCTGGGCTACCTCTTCATGGGCATAGCCGCCCTATCATGGGTGGCCTACGCCTTCATGACCAGGCCGCTCTTCGCGCATTACAAACGGACGGAAATAACCTTCTGGCAGAGCCTCTTCGGCGCCCTGGGCTTTCTGCCTTTCGCCTTGTTCGAGACCGTGCCCTGGGAGCTCATAAGCGTGAGCGTCGTGCTCAACGTGCTCTATCTCGGCGTCTTCTGCTCCGCGCTCGGCTATCTGTTTTATATCATAAGCATGGACGTGTTAGGCGCCGGCGTCGCGAGCGTATTTATCAACTTGATACCCGTGGTATCGGTGGCCGCGTCCTTCTTCCTGCTCGGCGAGCGCCTATCGCCGCTGCAGCTGGGCGGAGGCGCCGTAGCCGTGGCCGGCGTATACCTAGCCGGCCTATCCAAGGGCAAGCCGGGGGCGGAGGCGAGGAAGGCGGAAGGAACGGCGGAGCAGCCCGTTCAGTAGCCGTCGGACAGGGACTTGTTCACGTCGCGCTGATAGAGCTCCTGGTAGATGAAGCTGCGGTCCCTGAGCTTATCCTTGATAGGCTGCTGGAAGGGCATAAGGCGCCAGAATATGCCGCGCACCTCTTTATCCAGCTTCTGAATGCCTTCGCTCTCTTTCGTCAGCCAGATGATATAGTCCTGTATGAAGTATTCTTTAACGTCGCCCCGCAGCTTCTGCTTCGTGAACCACTGGTAGTACTGGCCGGTAAGGCCCTCCTCCATCCAATAGTAGGAAGCCTTCTCCTTGGCGGCCTGCCAGCGCATATCAGCTACCGCGGTGGCTACGGCTATGCGCAGGCTCTTGGGATACATGGGCACGGCTATGCGGGAACGGCTGGAATGGCGGTTGAATTTATCGAAGGGCTCCCAGCATACGCCCTGGTCGCCGTAACAGGGCAGGAGCACAACGTAGGGCTCTATGCGGTTGAGGGTGCTCTTGTACGGCCGGCAATACGCCTGGGAGTCTATGGATTCTATCCATGCCAAAGTCTCGATGACGTTCTCGCGCGTGCCCATCTCGCGCAGGTTCAGGTGGAAATACTCCTTGGCTACCAGGGGGAAGTGGTTGCCCTGCCTGCCTACGCACATCTTGAGCATCTGGCGTACGGTATCGAACTCCTGGTTCAAGGCCTGCAGATTGGCCTTGCTCTCTTCGGCTAGGCCGCCCATTTTATCCTTGATACTCAGCACGTCCTTGGCAGCCTCATCGAAGGACTCTATAGAGTTGACCAGCTCCCTATCCGCGGCCAAGAGCTTGCGCAGCACTTCGGAAAGCTCGTTAATGGTTTTTTTCTGGCCCTCCGTGTAGGGAGAGCTCACGTGAAGGTAGCCAGGCATGGCGGAATGCTCGCTTATTATATCGATACGTTCCCTGAGCATGGATTCGAGGGCCTTGCGCTCCTCCGATTTAGACTTGAGGAAAGCCTCCGCGGTATCCCTCTTGCCCATGGCCTTCTGCAGCAGGTTATTATAGCGGGCGCGCTCGTCGTTGGGCGCGGACTTCAATTCGTCGGTACTGCTCGGATTAATCTGGCCAAGGGCCGCGGCCTTAAGCCACTCGTCGATATAGTATACGGTCTCTTTCGGTATCTTCTTAAAGATGACCTTGGAGAAAAGGACGCGCTGATCTTCGGCTATCATGGTGGGCAGAGCCACGCCATAGCGCACGAGCAGAAGCTTGGGCATAACGGGGTTAGGGGCTATAGCCCTGGCGACCATGCGCGACAGCATGCTCCAGTACGCGGTAATTACCTGCTGCCGGTACAGTCCGCGGTCTTTAGGATCGATGGCCTGCAGGTACTTCTTAAGGAGCTCGTGGAAGCGCTGGGATAGCTCTCCTTCGCCGGCAAGGGCCTTCTGATAATATTGGGGATCCTCGAAGAACGCGTTGGGCGGGTCTTGCTCATATTGGGCGATAGTGTCATAGGCTTTTTTGCTAAAGTCGACATCAAATTCGCCCTTCGCGGCGAGCTCTCCGGTAACGCTCATATCGCCGAAAAGGCTCTCGAAGCTTGGCCCGCCGGGCTGCATCTTGCCTGCGGCCGGCCTTGAGCCTGCTTTGGGCGAATATTCTTCTATGCCGCCAAGAAGCGCGGCTATTTCAGGATCGATATCGTCAGGCATACCCTTCCTCGCTATTTTAGGATGCGTGGCGGGCTCGCTAAGCCCCGCACACAGAGTCTACCTTATAGCAAGCCAGCCTGCAAGGCGCCAAGGTAATAAGCGAGGGGAATTGGCTTCCGGCGCTCATCGTCCCTATTCGCGCCTCCAGCCCGCGGCGGAAGCCTTGCGGCGCCATCCTTGGCGCCTCTTCCTCGCGTTCGCTCGGCGGCTTCCGCCGTAGGCGCTTGCAGCGCCCGCATGAGCGGAATCGCATCATCGTGTTCGCCTCCGGCGAACGGCGCTACAATTCCCCTCACTTCCTGCTAGTTTAGCAAAAGAAAAAGCCGCCTTTTCAGGCGGCTTTTTGTTTTGGTAAGTGGAGGT
>JBFZES010000047.1:0-4152 GCA_041306725.1 Spirochaetaceae bacterium
TCTTCGAACATCCTGCGTATCCAGGAACTATGCTCCAGATTGGCTCGCACTGCGTCGGCTATGGGCACGGGCGCCTCCTCGTCGGTATCGTCGCTATCGTCGCTCGTATCGCCGTCGCCTTCAGCCGCCGCGGCTCCACGCTCCATCGACGTTTCATTTATAAAAACGTCGTTTCAACATACGATTTTAGTATAGCATAGCCGGGGATGAGCGGCTATACTAGAAGCATAATTCTAGCGCCGCAAGGAGCCGACCATGGCCTGGTATATCGATTGGGTACGGAACAATATGCTTATTTCCGCGTTCGCGCAGTTTTTCATTTTAGGAAGCCTAGGCGAGCTACTAGGCGTGCTGGCCTCCAAGCGCAAGCCGTCACGCAATATGGTCGAATGGCTGGTTAAGGCTGTGGTATGGGGCTTTTTGGGCATACTCGTCAAATACGCCTTTAAGGGCTTTGAGGGTTTCCTTCGCGCTCTGGTCGACAAGGGCCTCATGCCCGCCCTCGCGTGGGAAAGCCAGGCGCTGCGCGCCTTCTGCCTATCGGCCCTCATGAACGCGCAGTTCGGCCCCCTCCTCATGTTCCTGCACCGGAGCACGGATAACCTCATTACCGGGGCTCGCGGCTACGCGGGCATACAGCGGAGCTTCTGGACCCTGCTCTGGTTCTGGCTGCCGGCCCATACGCTCACCTTCATGCTGCCTGCGGACTATCAGATAGGGCTGGCCGCGCTCTGGTCGGTGGCCCTTGGGCTCATCATGGGCTTTACCAAGCGGCCCAAGGCCTAAGGCCATGGCCGAAGCGCTCGCTAACGCCGCCGCAAGGGCGGCCGCCTTTAACGTAGTAAGCCCGGCCTAGCGGCCGCGAGCCAGGTCAAGCGCCAGCGCGTAGAGGGCGTCGCCGGCCGCGTCGAGCTCCGACTCAAGGAGGCCGGCGGGCAGGTCATCCAGGGTATGGTAGTCGGCGGTGTCGTATTCATTGACGGTAACGGCGGCTATTCCCGCAGCGGCGAGGGGGACGTGGTCCGCTCCGCCGTGGCCGCCCTGGGCGCCCGCCTTGAAGCCCGCGCCGCGCAAAGCGGCGGCCACCCGCTCCGCCAGACGGGCTGCGGCCTCGCCTCCTTCATAGAGTACGCCCACGGGCAGGTCCCGCGCCGAGCCCGCCATGTCTACGTTGATCGCCTGCGCGCCTTCAAGCGGAAAGCCCGGGTTTTTGGCGAAGGCCTGCGCGCCCGTCAGCCCCGATTCCTCGGCGTCGGTAAAGACGAGGGCCAGGTCGGCCGGCGCGCGGTCCGCGGAAAGCGCATGGGCCAAAGCCAGGAGCAGGCCTACTCCCGTGGCGTTATCGAGGGCTCCGGGAAAACGCGCGCCGGATGGATCCTGGCCCACGTGGTCGTAGTGGGCCATAAAAACCACCGACGGCTCGAAAGCCCCGCCGTCGCCGTTCCATGAGGCCACGATGTTGCGCGCCTTTACGTCCTTGAAGCGCACGGGACTGGCCAGGGCCGCCTTGCCTGGCGGGGCCGTCGCCGGCCGGGCCGCTACGGCGGCGGCTAGCTCGGCGAAGGCCGCCGGTGCCAGGGCAAGCGCGACTAAGCCGTCGCGGAGCTGGACTAAGGCGCCTGCCTCCTGGCCGGCGAAGAGGGGCTTGGCGCGTACCGAGCCCGCGCCGAGCTCGATAAGGACGCCCGCCGCCCCGGCCTGCCTGTAGGGCTCCAGGCCTTGAGCTTCGTAAAGCCGGTAGGGCAGGAGGGCTATGGCGCCCCGCATATCGGCCTGCCCCGACGCGCCTACGAGGACGAGCGCCCCCTCGGCCGCGCCTCCTTCGTAGCCTCCCCGCACGAGGTCCCTATAATCCTCGCGATAGCGGTATGCGCGCGGGCCAAAGCCTTCCATGGCGACGGAGAGGAGGCTCTGCCCCTCGTAGAAGGCGGCCCGCTCGGGGAATTCCTGCGTCCGCGCATCGAAGCCCGCCTGCCGGAGCGCCTCCAGGATGTAGTCGCCCGCTTTGTAGCCGCCTGGGCTGCCCGCCTGCCTGCCCTCGTAGCGTTCGCCGGAAAGCTCCGCCGCCACGCTCAGGATGTACGCGCCGTCAAGGTCGGGCTCCGCTGGCCACGGGGCTTCTTTTCCTGCCGCGGCTGATAGGCCGCCGTCTGCATGATCGCCCAGCTGGGCATCGACGTCCTTAGGGCAGGAGCTCAAGGCGCAGAGCGACATGAAGATAAGGCCTAACGATAGGGCCTGCACGGGCTTGGCTTGGCGCATGCTTGGGTTCATGGCTGGGTTCATGGCGGAGCCTCCCCGTATCGAATAACGCTCTATCGATAAGTGTAGGGCTAGGCTCCCCATTCTTCAAACCCCTCCATGATCGCCTCCATGCGGCCGCGGGAGGAGGGCCGATGCCGCTTGCCATATTCTGACAATTCTATATACTTGGAGGGGTCGGGCCCCTGCCGATGCCATTGCAAAGAAATCCCCCGCAAGGAGCGTTTCGTGTTCCAAAAACAACCAATGATGCGGAAAGTGCTGTATGCCCTGGCGCCCATAGCGGCGTTCTCGGTGTACCAGTACGGCCCCCGCGTCCTCGCCGTCTTGGCAGTTAGCTTAGGCGCGGGTTTCCTTACCGAGTACCTGTTCGAGAAAAAGAAGGGCGGCAAGGTAAGCGAGGCCGTCTTCGTGACGGCCAGCCTCTTCGCGCTGTCCATGCCTCCGGCCGTGCCGCTGTGGATAGTGGCCGTAGGCATCATATTCGCCGTGTTCATGGCCAAGGAAGTATACGGCGGCTTCGGCCGCAACGTGTTCAACCCCGCCATAGCCGGCCGCCTTTTCGTGTACATATCGTTCGCCGGCGTACTGGGCGGCTCGTTCTACGAATCGGGCAATTTCGGCGCCGCCGCGGGCAGCCTCTTCGGCCGCCCCGACGCGCTAAGCGCCGTCACCCCGCTGGCCCAGCTGGGCGCGGGCAAGGGCGTTAATGCGCTCGACCTGCTTTTAGGCTTCCGCTCAGGCTCCATAGGCGAGGCCAGCGTACTCCTCATAGCCCTGGCGGCTATCTACCTGATAGCCACCAAGACGGCGCAGTGGCGGCTCATACTGTCCACGCTGCTCGGCGGCCTTATCGTGGCAGGCGGCCTGCTCCTGGCGGGCATAGAGAAGGCGCTGCCCCTTGAGGCCCTGCTCGCGGGCAGCTTCCTCTTCGTGGCGGTGTTCATGAGCACCGACCCGGTATCGGGGCCCAAGAAGAAAGGCGCGCAGTGGGCCTACGGCCTCCTCATAGGAGGGGTCATCGTCATAATACGCACTTTTAGCCTCTTTCCCGAGGGCACGAGCTTTGCCCTGCTCATAGGCAATACCTTCGCGAGCCTCTTCGACAAGATCGTAACGGACGCGGCCAAGCGCAAGCAGCTTGCCGCCGCGCGACCCGCCCCGGCGCCAAGCGCGGGCGGCGGCAAGGAGGCGGCCAAATGAAGAGGGATTCCATACCCTACGTGGTGCTCTTCACCTTCGTGGTGTCGGCCGTGTTCGTTACCCTTTTAGCCCTGGCCAACGAGGGCACCAAGCCCCTGGTAGAGGCCAACAAGGCCTATGCGTCGCAGGCGGCGGTCCTTGACGCCCTGGGCATACCCTACGCGGACAAGGACGAGGCCCAGCGCCTCTACGCCGCCTCGGTCACGGCCATAGAGGGCGCGATCCCCCGCGCTTACCGCGCCACTGTAGAGGGGCAGGACTACATAGCCGTGGAGCAGTCCGGCGCCGGGCTATGGGGTACCATTACCATCATACTGGCGGCGGATCCGGCGGCCCAGCGCATACGCGGCGTGCAGCTCGTGGCCCAGAACGAGACGCCCGGGCTTGGCGGCCGCATAGAAGAAGCGTGGTTCCTTAACCAGTTCCGCGGCGAGGTGGCTAATGGCGGCGTGCGCATTGCCGTGGGCGCCGAATCCAAGGGCACCGGAGACGCGGACGGCGAGAACGGCCTCGTGGACGGCGTGACGGGCGCATCGCGCACCAGCAGCTCCTTTGAAGTAATCGTTAACGAGGCGCTCAAGCGCGTGCGCGCCGTAGCCGGAGGAGCACAATGAGCCAATCCAAGACCATGGCCATACTCAAAGACAATCTGTGGACGAACAATCCCATTTTCATACAGATCCTGGG
>JBFZES010000048.1:0-2638 GCA_041306725.1 Spirochaetaceae bacterium
CCACGCCGCGTTGGAACTGAGCCCATACTCGGCAAGGGCCAGGCTCCGGCCGCAGTCGCTGCCCCAGCGTTCGGTATACGCCTTGCGCCAGCTCCGTCCCATGCCGAACGCGGCAAAGGGCCTATCCATGGTTATTGCAAACAGCAGCTGATTTTGCCCGCTCGGCTCCAGGAGGCAACGCCCGGCAAGCGCGCTGGCGATGGGCTCGTGCCAGTGGGCCGTCCAGCCGGTACAGTCGTCGTCAACCCTTCCTTCCCGGCGGAAGCCTGCCTCCATATGCGCCAGGGTATAGGCCTGGTCTTCGTCGGCAAGCCCGGTGCTTACCTGGTTAGCGCGATAACAGGCCTTATAGCTGGTCTCCCAGCCTTCGCCGCCATCGATGGACAGGAGTACGGAGCCGCTCAGGTCCTCGTCGCGGGGCACCGCCGCCACGCGCGTCTGGGCCAGGTGACAGCGGTGCCCCTGCCTATGCGCGAGGGCCGCGCTGTTGCCGGCGTTCTGCTGGCTCGGCCATTGCCTTCCCCTGCGCGTTTCGGTAGCCAGGAAGGGAAGGCGCCAGCCGAGCAGATTTGGCCAGGAAAGCCCGATACTGAGCTCAAGCGCTTCGTCGCAGCTTGAGCGCAGGTAAAAATTAAAGCAGCAAAGCGGGAGGCAGCTGTCCGCGTAATTATGGGGTATGGTCGGGGAGTAATATTCAAGCAGAAGCTCAAAGGGCAATGCCGGCCCGCCATAGCGCTCATACGCCGTAGGGAAGAGGGCGGCGTAATCGTATTCGGCGCCGGGGAATCCTTTGGTTCCGATTTGAAGCCTTCGGTAGCCGCGCGGTCCCCGGGGGTCGGGCGACGACCAGCGCAGCATAAAAAAGGCGGGGTCTAAGGCTTCATGGTGATGCACGCCCTGCTGGAGCTGCCAGCCGCTAAAATAGCCGGCAAGGTCGCGGGAAAAATTCGCCCCTCCTATGCCTCCCATGAAGGGGCCGGCAAGCGGGCCGTCGTCGTGGCTGCCTTCCTTAGCTATGTATGGCGCGGGATAGGCCGGATTGGCTTCGATATAGCGCACGCCATGGCTAGACTGGGAGCAGAGATAGGGGTCGACCGGCGTTTGGGGGCTGTGGCTGAATCCATATTCCCGCGCCCGCGTGTACCGATCATAGGCTTCGTCCCATCCCATAGCCTTGCCCTCCTAACCTTGGCTAGCCGATGATAAGCGGCGCGATAATAATCATGAGCGCCGACATTTTCGCGTTGTAGCGCAGCGCCACGCGCAGAGGCGATTCGGCTATAGCCTCGCCTACGATAGTCGAGAAAGGCACGAAGGGCGAGAGGTTCATCGCTATGAACCAACTGCTCAGGAGGAGGAGCGCGAAGCCCGGGTTTGATATGCCGAGGGCTCCGGGCGAAAGCGCCGCCGCTATGGCCGCTACCGTTATCATCATATGCACGCCGACGAGGCTTAAGGCGGCGGTGGCCAGGATTATGGCCTGTAGCGTAAAGTAACGCGGCAGGCCGCCCATGGAGGCCAGCAGGGCGCCTACGGCATCCTTGAAGGGCGTGTAGGCAACCATGGCGCCAAGCAGGCCGGCGGATATCAAGAAGGGCAGGAAGGCCCTGAATCCGGCCAAGGCGCTTAAGTATTCCTTTCCGCAGGACTTAAGCGTGGCCCAGGGTATGCCAAGCATGCGTATCCATACGGCCGACCAGAGCAGGAGTACCAGGGCCGTGGCCACCGAAGGATTGTCGGGCTTGAAGAGCGCTATGGCGCCGGCGGATAGGGCTATCATGCAGGCTATGTGCGCGGCTAATTCGAGTATGCGCCGGCCCGGCCTGCCGTGTCCGCTACCCTTGCCCTCGGGGGGGCCGGCTCGAGCGGCCCCGTCACCGAGGGCGCCGCTTTCTGAGGCAGGCATAAGCTCCTTCGCAAGGCGCTTGTCGAAGAGCAGTATGGCGCAGCCCCCCGCGAATATAGCGGCCGCCATAGCCAGGCCTTTATGCAGGTAGCCCGCGTAGCTCGTGCCGGACGTCAATATAAGGGCGTTCACGAGGCCATCGAAGGGCGAGAGCACCATGTTGGCCGAATAGCCGGCCGAGTATACCAGCGAAAGATAGCGCTTAGGGAGCTTGGACCTGCCGAGAAGCCGTTGCATGGTCGGTATAGACCCGATATTGAGGGCTATAGCCATGAGGAGCTGCATGGCGGCCAGGGTAAGAAAATCGGCCAGGCGCCGCAGGCGTCCGCCAGAACCGGCTCCGCCCAGTCCCCCGATATAGGCCTCCATGGCGGCTATGTAGCCGCCATGCCTTATGGGCAGGGCTATGGCCGGTACAACCGCGAGAAAGGCTATGATGCCGGCGCTTTTGTTGAAGGCATTGAGCGCGCTCAGGAAAGGAACCCTATAGGCTATGGCCAAGGCCGCGGCAGCCGCGAGGCAGAGCGTGGAAACGGCGAGCACGTAGCCCCGTACGGGCAGTAGGGCCTCGATGACGAAAAGCGCGTTGAGCGCCCCCACAGGAAGGGCCAAGGCCGACGGTGAAATGAAGCCAGCCTCCGCCACGAGAGAAAACGCGAAGATACCGGCGAAACACAGGGCATAGAGCACAAGGCCTAAAGAAGCTCGATTTTTCACGCTGCCCCTGCATAC
>JBFZES010000049.1:0-6494 GCA_041306725.1 Spirochaetaceae bacterium
GCCGCGCTCGCCGGGCAGGGAACCCTTATGAAAGTGCAGTATGAAGCCCTTTAGGCGCAGGCTCGAGCCGTCGGCGTAGGAAAAGCTGTCGTCCACCGTCTCGCGTATGAAGAGCGTAGCGCCGGTCGCGGGGTCAAGGTAGATATCCGCCGTACGCCCGCCCTGGGCCGCCTGCAGCGACGGATCGCCCTGCCTGTCCTCGCCCCTATAGCGCAGCGCATAGCGGGCCCAAAGGGCTATGGCTTCGCGGCCATCCCAGCGGCTCAGGCCGCGGTATTCGTATTCCACCTGCACGCGTATGCGCGTAGCCGGGGCGGCGGCGCGGGGGCGCACCACGACGATAGCCTCGCTCGTCCAGCGGCCGCCTTGGGGAAGCGCCTGGGGCGGCGGGGAAGGCACGCCGCGCAGTATGGGGTAGCCGCTATCCCGGCTAAAGAGGGTGCCGCCGCCGGGCAGGAGGCTGAAGGCTATGGGCAGCGCTTCGCGCACCAGGGCGGCGCTGGAGCGGCTATCGCGCAGCGTCTCCTCAATGACGAAGGCCTCGCCGCTGTAGTCAAGGCCGCCTTGCTGACGGGGGCTTGCCTCAAGGCTCAAGAAGGACTGCCGCGCGAGGAGGCCTACGTAGCGATTGTTCTCGTAGCGGGAAAAATCGGAACGCTCGTTTATGAGCACCCTGCCCAGGGGAGGGGCGAAGGGCAGGAGCGAGCCCGTATCGTCCGTATAGCGTCCGCCGGTAGCGGCGCCGGGAGCGGCGCCGGGTCCGCCCGCTTGAGGCCAGGCCCATCCCGCGGAAAGCAGAGCCATGAGCAGCGCAGCGGCCGCGCGCTTCTTCATCGCGGCGCGCCTGCGCGGGGATAGCCTATGACGGCCGCCATGCGCGTGAAGCCCTGGGCGCCTTCTCGGCGAAACGAGCCGAGGCTCTCGTCGCAGGCGGTACACGAGCGGCTGTAACTGACGGCGCCTATGCCTAGGCTTCGCGCCAGGCCTAAGTTGGCGGCCAATAGATTCAAACGGGGCTTGCCATCCTTGCGGGTAACGGCCTCTGGCCCGAATTCGGCCGCGAAGGCGGCGGCGCGCCCTTCGTCCACGGCATAGCAGCAAGCGCCTATATGCGGGCCGAAGTGCACCGACAGCCTTTCCATCGTGGTTCCGTAGCGCTTGGCCATGAGGCGGGCGGCCGTAACCAGTATGCCCGTGCCCTTCCAGCCCGAATGGAGCATGCCGTACGCCCCGCTTCCGCTGTCATAGAGGAATATGGGCATGCAGTCGGCTACCGTTACGAGGGCGCAGAGCTCGGGATTGGCGCTCAGTATGCCGTCCGCCTCGACGCCCTTGAGTTCCTCGGGGCTCTCCGCGGCCACTACCTCCCTCGAGTGCACGAGCGTAAGCGTAAGCGCCCGTTCCGCGTCGAAGCCAAGGCTCGTAAGCCAAGCCGAGCGCGCGAGGGCGCCGGCATCGCTCAAGAGGCTCATGCTGCCCGCCGCGCGGCTGCTCAGGTAGGCCTTAGGCCAATGCGCATCGGCCCCGGGCAGGTCTATGGGCAGGCTTACGGCGGCGGCTAGGGGCTCGGCCGCGATATAGGGCATTACGGCTCCCCGCCGCTCAGCGCGGCGCGCGTAAGCTCGCCAAGCAGGAACACCGTCTTTTCCAGCTTATCTTTGGTAAGGCTAAGCTTGCGCTGGAAATCCTTATTCGCCTTGCCCTCTATGCTGGATAGGTTGGCCAGCGAGTCGTAGCGGCCCCGCGCTTCGCCCGCCACGATGCCGTTGAGTATGAGCTGCATCTTCAGCATGGCGTCGTTGGCGCGCCGTATGAGGCTTTCAGCCTCTACGTCCGCTGCCTGCACGGCCGATTCTATCTTGCGCTTCTTTATCTGCAGGGGAATAAGCTCATTCTTCGCGTGGTAGTACGTGGAGCCCAGCTCGCCGTCAGGCGCGAGCCTGTGGTCGAGGCTCTTAAGGCCCTCGCCTATCTGGAGCATGCCGTTGTACGCGTCGGTGAACTCTAGGCGATTATCGCGCTTGTAGAATTCCCCGTCGAGGAGGACCACCTTGAGCACGTTATTGACGTCGCTCAGGAATACCTGGTGGTAAAAGGCTTCCAGGAAGCGCAGGGCGCGGGCGAAGCGTACCGGCGGGCTAGCTTCCTCGCCGGCCTCGCTTAAGTGTTCGAACCAGGACTGCGGCTGCGCGCCTACCATGGCTACGACTTCGGTCTCCAGCTGCCGTATGCGCCGCTCGGCGACGAATTTCTGGTAGCGCTTTTCTATGCGTTCCTTCCAATAGGACTTGAAGAGGGCGAACCAGTCCTCGCCGCCTGAGAAATTCGGGCGGCGCCACTTGGGATCCTCATTGACGAGCTTAAGCGCGGCTTCCATGGGCACCCGGGCGTTAAAGCCGCGTATGGCGCCGAGCGCGTTGGCGGCGTTCGCCGATTCTGCCTTAATGGCCTCGTCAAGGTCGAAATCCTTATTGCCTACCTCATCGCCCAGGTCAAAGGCGAGTATGGCTTCCATGAGCTTGGCCGAAGGGGGCTCGAGGGCGAGGAGTATGGTGGCAAGCTGTTCCAGCTGATCGGCCGCCGTATAGAACGACAGCTCCTTGCGGCCGGACTGAGAAGGCTGAAAGCCGTTTATGAGCCGGTCGAAGAGGAAGCCCGAGAGCTTTTTAAGGCATTGCAGATTGCGCACGTCCTGCAGCATGAGGCGCCTATAGTCCTCTTCCATGCGGGATAAGGCGGATTCCAACGCGGCGTTCACGGCCAGGCGCACGTCGTTATCGCTGGCCAGCGCGTTCCGCTCTATGAAGGTGCCCGGATCGGTTTCGGTGGACAGCTCAAGATGGGTACGCTCAAAGCGCAGCGAGGCTAGGAAGGCGAAGAATTCCGCGCGGTTTTTTTCCAGCGATCGGTCGAGGAGGTCATAAAAGTAGCGGGCGGCGGCCTTGAGGGCTATAAGCTCATCCCTGAAGGGCTCCAGGAACACCCTTCTACGCGTATCGGCCAGGCCGGGGGCTGCCGCGTCGGCCTGCCGCGCTATGCCGCGCAGTATGCGTTCTTTTACTAAATCATCCTTGCTCATGCCCGACAGCAGCGATCGTACGATGATGATAGCCTTGGCGATTAAGCCCAGCTCCTTGTAGGCCGCGGCGTAATCCACCTTTTCCGCGCTATCGGCATCCAGGATGTGCAATGGCTCCGTAGTAATGGCCGTAACCCTGTTAAGGCGGGACAGGAGCTCGCCGCGCTCATGGGGGTCGAGTTCGAGCACCAGGGTATCGAAGGCGCTTTTATCGCTCATGAATATTATCCTACATGGCGCCCGCGCTTTTGTCGAGGGCGAGCGGGCGGCTCGCCCTTAGGACTCGCCATCCAGCGCGAAACGCAGGGGCGGACCGCCCCGGGGGGCGGGGAAGCTCAGCGCGTAGGCGCACAGCCCAAGCCTGTCCTGGGGCGTTTCGCCAGGCTCGCCATAGAGCCCGTCGGCGAAGAGCGGCAGACCGAGCCACGCGAAGTGCGCCCGTATCTGGTGCCTAAATCCGCGGCAGAGCTCCACCTCCGCCCGTACGCGATCGCCCTCGGCGCGGCACGAGCGAATAGAGCTGGCATAGACGGTTTTGGTCCAGTCTTTGCCGCCGCCCATGGATGCCTTCAAAGCCGCGGGGTCCTCGGCCAAGGCGCAGGCTACGCGGCGCGCGCCCGGCCCGAAGGGCCTAAAGCGGCTAGCTATGGCAGCCCCCTCCAAGGCGCGCGCGGCAAGGGCCGCCCTCCCGGACGCTCCGGCCCTGCGCCAGTCGCGCTCGTCCGCGCCCTCCGGCGCGCGCAATAGAGGCCGCGAGCCGTCCAGGCCCGAGCCGTCCGCGACGGCTAGCACGCGGTAGCCTTTGCGGAATTCGCCCCGTTCGGCGCAGGCCGCAATGTGAGCGAAGGCTTCGTCGTCAAGCGCGAAGAGCACGAGCCCCCGCGTATCCCTGTCCAGGCGATGCACGAGCCCAGCCTCGCCCGCGCCCCTGCCCCGCACGGCCCTGGCGAGGGGATGGCGTTCTAGGAACCAGTCGAGCAGGCAGGGGCCGCCGCCGCGCGCGTCGGCGCCGGGAGGGGCGCAATGCATGCCGGCCGGCTTATAGGCCAAGGCATAGAGATCGTCTACGAAAACTATGGAAGGCTCATCCTCATGGCTTATGCTGTACACCGTGGCTCCGTGGGCCGTCCCGAGAGGGAGGCTAGCGCTCATTATAACGCCCCATGCGGCCGATACAGTAGGTATGGACCTCTATGCCCAGGGCAAGGGAAACGCGCAGAAGCTCCGTGCCAAGCGGGCTAAGAAGAGAAGCGCGCCCCTAGCACTTATAGCTCAAATATCGCGCTCGGGTATAGCCCTGCCGCTGGGGCTTTTCGCCGCGGCCACGCTGGTCTTCGGCGCCGTGCTTTGGCTGCTTGAGCGCGGCGATGCCGCCGGTTCCTTCCAGCGGCCTTTTGACGGGCTATGGTGGGCCCTCGTAACGATAGCCACGGTGGGCTACGGCGATTCGTATCCGCAGTCCGACGCGGGCAGGGCCGCAGCCATGCTGCTCATGGTATCGGGCCTCATCATCACCTCGCTCGTATCGGGTACCGTCGCGTCGCTTTTCGTTGAACGCAGAATCAGGGAGGGTAAGGGATTGCAGGACATAAAGGCCAAGGGACATACCCTGCTCTGCGGATGGAACGCCCACGCCGACGCCTTGCTTGACGCCATAGAGGCGGAAGGCGGGAACCATTCGCTTATCCTGATAAACAGCCTGACCGCGGAGGGCTTTGAGGCGATAAAGGCCAGGCATCCGGAGCTCGCTCTGCGTTTCGTCCGGGGCGACCATACGCAGGAGGCCATACTGCGCAAGGGCAGCATAGCCCAGGCGGGCAACTGCATATTGATACCCGATGCCAGCGGCGAATTCACCGAGGCTAACGCCGACGAGCGCACCATACTGGCTGCCCTTGCCATTAAGGCCGTCGCCCGCGATCTCCGCGTACGCGCCGGCATACTTAAGCCCGAAAGCGAACAGCACCTGCGCCGCGCCGGCGTAGAGGATATAGTCATACACGGCGAATTCACCGGCTACCTGCTCTCTTCCTCCTCGGGCGACGGCGGTTTGCCCGACGCGGCGCGCGAGCTCATGAGCGCGGGCTCGCCTTCGAGGCTCAGGCGCGCGCCTATGCCCCCTTCCCTGGTAGGCAAGCCCTTCTCCGAGGCGGCCGCCTGGTTCATGGGCAACAAAAAGAGCGTGCTCGTGGGCGTGCTGGCCAAGGAGAAGCCCGTTACCCTCGACGACATACTGTCCAACGATTCGGGGGCCATAGACGCCTTCATAAAGAGGAAGTTCGAGGAAGCGGCCATAGACATCGGCGAGGGCATCGGGCAGGCGGGACGGGTACGGCTGGCGCCGGATCCCAATTACCTGATCAGCGGCAGCGACTTGGCCTTCATCGTGGGCGGGGAGGCTTAAGGTGGCCAGGGAAGCGGAGGCGCTCAGGCGCATATGCGGGTCGCTGGGCCTATCCGAAGCCCAGTCGCGGGAATTGTCGCGCATAGGCGCGTACGCGCGCTATAAGGCCGGGGACGTCATCATGCGCGAGGGCGAGGCCTCGGACACCATGTACCTCTTCCTTGAGGGCACGGTGGACGTGAGCAAGGAGCTGACCTTGAAAATCGCGGGCAAGGGCTTTGGGCAGGCGGAAAAGTCCATGACGAGGCTAGCCGCGGGCAGCGCGCCGGTATTCGGCGAAATGTCCATATTCGGCGACGAAGCGCGAAGCGCCACGGTAAGCGCGGTAAACGGCTGCCTCTTGCTCGCCCTTACCCGCGCCGCCTATGACGGTTTATGCGAGCGCGACCCCGCCATGGCCCTGGCCCTTACGCGCAGCATAGCGGCTATGTTAAGCTCTCGCGTGCGCAAAGGCAACGAAGACGTGCTAAAGCTTACCACGGCCCTATCCATAGCCCTATCGCGTTAAGGAGCGGCGAGCATGCGTATATACGGCCCACCAGTACTGGCCCTCCTCTTCATGTCCTTAGCCCTGGCGCCAGCCTTTGGCCAGAGCCAGGCGGCCGCCGCTGCCGCCCCTGCCGCGCCGGGGGCGATCGTCCCGTCGGCAGGCCTGGACGCGGCCCAAAAGCCCGGCGTGCCGCGGGAGTTCAGGGGCATAAGCCTCGGCATGGGCATAGACGAGGTAAAGGCGGCCCTCATGGCCGACGGCCTCTATTTCTATCGCGGGGAGCCGGACGTGAGCCTCCTGCCCCGGCCTAACGAGAGCATTATTGAGCTAAGCGGGCTATCCTATGTGCGCCGGGCCTTTTTCCAATTCTACGAAGGCAGGCTCTTCGTGATGATCTTCGCCATCAACGAAGCCAAAATGGATCATTATTCGGTTTACACTGCCCTGTCGGCAAAATACGGCAAGCCTACTACGCTTTCTCCCAGCGAGAGCGTATGGACGGACGGCGCCACGCGCCTTGC
>JBFZES010000050.1:0-3263 GCA_041306725.1 Spirochaetaceae bacterium
GGCGGCTTGGAACACGGCTTCGACTAGGGGCAGGTCCCCCCCTAGGCCCGGCGACCAGCGCGGCCGCGCGCTAAGGCCTTCGCCCTCACGGCTCTCGCCGCGCTTGGGCTGGCTAAAAGGGGCGGGACCCATGAGGGCCTCGACGCTCCAGCTAGCCGCGGGTTCAGCGCGGGCATAGACGCGGGGCTCAAGGGCAAGCGCCACGCCGGGTCCGCCTTCAAGAAGCACGAGGTATTCTCCGGCAAGGAGAAGGTTGCCCGGTACGCTTACGGTCATGGCTGGCCCGCAGCTTCCGATACTACGATGTCCGGGGCTGGGCCGGCCCTGGTTTCTAGGAGGCCCAGGGAAGGCCAGGCCTCTAGCAAGGCGCTTCGTATCGCGTCCATATCGCTTGCCATGCAGAGGATCTTTACCTGGGGGCCGGCGTCCATGGTTTCCCAGGCGCCTATGCCGCGCGCGCGGAGGGCGGCGCAGGCCCGAATGACAGCCATGGAGGCCGGCAGCCAGTAAAGGGCGGGCGGATCGGCGGCCATGGCCGAGGCGTGCATGCGGAGGTACGAGAGGCGCATGAGCTCGCCTAGGCGTTCCTGGTCGCGCGCGGCCAGCGCGATGAGCGCCTCGCGGGACAGGGTTTTGCTGTCATTGATCCAGGCGCGGTAATAGGGCGAGCTAAGGCGCGTGCGCTCCATGGCGCCGCGGGAGGAGTCCCCTTTGGGCGCGGCGGAGGTCAGCGCCACGAGTATGCGCAATTCGGGCCAGTACTCGGCGCCGTAGAGGGCTTCGGCTTTTTTAGCCCCCGAGGGCAGGAGGGTGAAGCCCCCGTACAGGGCGCGGGCGGCCGATGCCGAGCCCAGCCTGGCGGCTTCCGAAGCCAGGGCGTCGCGTCGCGGACCGGCGGGCAGGCCCGCGAGCCCGGCGCAGCCCAGCGCAAGCGCCGCGAAGCCCGAGGATGAGCTGGCAAGCCCCGCCGAGGACGGGAAGGAATTCTCGCTGGAAACGGAGAAGGAAATATCAGTCTTAAAGAGCCGGCGGGCCTCGTCGAAGAAGGGGGCGAAGCGCTCCGGCGGCTGTTCCGCCCCGCCTAAGCGTACGAGGTCCGGCGCTCCTGGCGCTAAGGCGCGCAGTTCGCTTCGCGTATCCAGGCCCGCCAGGGTAAGGGCTATGCTCGTAGTGGCGGGCAGGTTCCGGCTCCCCGGTTTCTTGCCCCAGTACTTGATGAGGGCCAGGCTCGGCGAGCTGCGTACGCGCGCTATCGCAAAATCGCTCACGTCCTAAGCTCCGTTTCCCCGCCGGCCAGCGACGGCTTGAGCGAGGCGAGCGCTTCGCGGGCCGCGTCCATGCTGTAGCTGCCGTTAAGCGCTATGAGCTCTGCCGCCTTCCTCGTGTCCTCGCCACGGGCGCCGGCCTTGTACGCGAGGCGGGCCGCGTGCAGCTTCATGTGCCCCTGCTGTATGCCCCCGGTTACCAGGGCCAAGAGGGCGGCGAAGTTCTGGGCAAGGCCAAGGGCGGCTGCTATGCGCGCCAGCTGCCGGGAATCGGGATCGCCCAAGAGGCGCAGGGCGGCCTTTGCGCCTGGGTGCAAATCAACCGAGCCGCCCACGCTGCCCAAGGCCAGGGGCAGTTCTATGAAACCTTCCAGCGAGCCATCTCGCAGGGCATAGCTTGAAAGCGAGCGCACGCGGCCCGAACGGGCGGCCCAGGCGTGGGCGGCGGCCTCCACGGCGCGGGTGTCGTTGAGCGTGGCCTGGGCAAGGCTGGCTATGCCGTTCATGATGCCTTTGTTGTGGGTGACGGCCCGCCGCGGGTCCTCGTCGGCGAGCCTGTAGGCGAGCTCTATGCGCCGTGCCGCCTCCCGCGGCTCGAAGCTGCGGCAGTAGGGGGCGAGGCGCTCGAGGGGCAGGCTGAAGCGCGCCCGGGCGCGGCGCCTGGGGGATGCGTTTGAAAGTATGCACATGAGGCTTGCGCCGCCGCGGTATTCTTCGGCGAGGGGTCGGACGGCTTCCGCGGCGGTATTGAGTATATTCGCGCCCATGGCGTCGCGCACGTCTATGGAGAGCTCGAGGGCGACGAGGCCAGTCTCGGGCAGGCGATAGACGCACAGGCCCTTTAGGCCGCCGCCGCGCTTCTCAAGCGAGCCTTGCAGGGCGGAAAGGCGCTCTCGTATGGCCGCGGCCGCCAGCGTGCCCGAGAGCGACCGTTCGCCGTCCGCGCTTACGTTTTCCAGGTATACGTAGGCGTCCATGACAGCCTCGTCGGCCTCGGTTATGAAGCCGCCGCCCCCGGCTATGATGTGGGCCGCGTAGCCGGCAGCCGCTATGACCGAGGGCTCTTCCACCGCGAGGGGCACATCGAAGAGCCTGCCGTCTATGAGAAAGCCCGACGCTATGCCTAAGGGCAGGGTAAGGGCGCCTACGGCGCTCTCGACGAGGAGGTCGGCCAGCTCGAAGGCCTCGTCCCCCGCGTTGCCCGCCGCCCTATCCGCCTCGCCGTCGAAGTAGCGCCCTTCCCAGAGCTCCTTGCGCTCCGCGGCGGGCAGTTTGCGAAAGTTAGCGGGCAGGCCGCTTGCGTTCCGGCGCCCTTTGCCTGCTTCGCGTTGCCCGGCGCTCATGAACGGCGCTCCAGGCTGTAGGCAATGAGTTCCTTAAAGGCGCGCGCCGCTTCCGGGGGAGCCTTTGCTAAGAGCGCCGCTATTCCCTCTTCAGCCTCTCGGCCATAGGCGCGCATAAGGGCCAGGAGCTCCGCGCGCACGCCTAAGCGCTCCAGCTCGGCGCGCACGAAGGCCGCGTCGTCGGCGCTCGCGGCGCGCCCTGAGAAGATGGCGGCGAGCTTGGCTTTATTCGCGCCTTCTGCCTTAGCCAGGAGGCGCAGCCTGAAGAGGGTTTTCTTGTCCTCGCGTATATCGGCGCCTACGGGCTTGCCCAGCTCTTCCTCGTCGGCGAAGAGCCCCAGCTCGTCGTCCTTGAGCTGAAAGAGGAGGCCGAGGCGCTCGCCGGCTTCCTCAAGGGCAAGGCGGACATCGTCGCCCGCGCCGGCTATGGCGGAACCGAGGGCGAGCGGCAGGCTGAAGGTGTAGCGGCCCGTCTTATAGCGGTAGGGCCTGAGTATGTCTTCTTCGCTAGGCTCTGCGGCCGCGTCGCGGAAGGGGTTCGTTGATCCGGGCATGAGCGCGCCATTCGCCACGTCCTGCATTTGGGCCACGCCTACGAGGCAGAGCTCGCGGGCGGCTATGCCTGCGGCCTTGAGGGCGGCAGCCGCCTCCGCGG
>JBFZES010000051.1:0-7172 GCA_041306725.1 Spirochaetaceae bacterium
CCCGCGCGCCCACCTGCCCGCCGCTCTGCGCGGCCGCTGGAAGGCTGGCCCGCCGCTTTCGGGCCATTGGTTCTCGCTAGAGCTGGATGGCTTTGACAGCGATGAGGCCGACGAGCTGGATATGGCCTCGGCCCGGGCGCGCGTGCTCGCGCGGCGCTACGGCGTGCTCTCCCGGGCCCTCGTGGAGCGCGAGCTTCCCGCCTGCCGCTGGCAGGCGCTTTTTCCCGCCCTGCGCCGCCTCGAACTCGCGGGAGAACTGGTAGCCGGCCGTTTCTTCGAGGAGCTGGAGGGCCTTCAGTTCCTGAGCCAGGAAGCCTTCGCCCGCTTTTCGTCGGGGGCCGAGGCTAGCGGCATATGGAGCCTGTCGGCCCAGGATCCGGCCAGCCCGGCCGGGCTTTACCAGCCGGGATGCCAGCCTCCCGGCTATCGGGGGCTTCCCGCCCGCGCGCGCAGGAACCACCTGGCCTTCCGGAATGGCGAGCTTGCCTGGTCGGCCCAGGCGGGCTTCCGCGACCTGACGGTGTTGATTTCTCCGGATGACCCAGAAATCGTGGCCCTGCTCGGCCGCATAGCGTTGTTTAAGCCCAGCGGGGCGGGCCCGTCCTCGCTCATCATCAGAAAGATCAACGGCGTCGCCGCGGCGGAATCGCCCTACGCGGGCGCGCTTGAGTCCCTGGGCTTCGAGAGGGACCGAGGCAGCCTGAGGCTCTGGTAGCGCCAGGCTGCCCCCTTGACGGCTGGAGCCCCATCCTATACATTAGCAAAACACTAATAAATAGGAGCACAAGCGATGACCAAGAACGGGACGCCGCGCGGCAGGATAGTGCGCAGGCTGGGCTTAAATATTTTCGGCAATCCCAAATACGACAAGCTGCTTGCCAGAAAGCCGGCCGGCCCCGGCAGGGCGCCCAAGAGCCGCGCGGGCAAGAAAAGCGAGTACGCCCTTCAGCTGGCGGAAAAGCAGAAGTACCGGGACGCCTACGGCCTCGGGGAGCGGCAATTCAGGAATCTGTACCTCAAGGCTTCCCGCAGCGAGGGCTCTACCGGCGCGGCCCTGCTTATAGCGCTGGAATCGCGGCTGGACAATACCGTGTACCGGCTGGGCTGGGCGCCTTCGCGGGCCGCGGCCAGGCAGCTCGTTACGCATGGGCAGCTGGCGGTCAATGGCAAGCGCCTGGACAAGCCCGCCGCCGCGCTCAAGCCCGGCGACGAGCTGGAGCTTACGGCGGGCGGCGCCCTCGTCGAGAGGATAGGGTCTCTGGCTCCCCGCTGGCCGGCGGGCCCTTCCTGGCTCGAGAAGAGGGATGGGCAAGCGCGGCCAGCGGCCCGCGTTTTGCACAGGCCTAACGCGGACGAAGCCCTCGTAAAGGGCGATATACGCCGCGTCGTCGAATACTACGCCCGCTAGGCTCGCCTTAAAAAAAAAGCCGCCCGGCTGGGCGGCTCAGCGTATACCCGTAGGTATTTAGTCTTCTTCTTCCTCATGGGTCTTGAAGGCCGCCGCTGCCTTAGTGACATCCTCGGCTATCTTTCCGGATATAGGCGCGTAGTGGTCGAACTCCACCTCGAAGCCGCCGGTGCCGCTGGTCATGGCCCGCAGGTCTATAGAGTAGCGCAGGAGCTCGGCGTGCGGAACCTCTGCCTTGATCTCCACGATGCCGCCGCCGACGGGCTGCTGGCCGGAAATGCGCCCCCGCCTGCCGGACAGGTCTGACATGACGTCGCCTAGGTATTTGTCCTCTACGAATACGGTGAGGGCGTTCACCGGCTCTAGGAGGGTGGGGCCGGCATTCTTGCAGGCTTCCTTGAAAGCGCCGCGGGCGGCTATCTTGAAGGCCATTTCAGAGGAATCCACCGGATGCTCTTTGCCGTCCATAAGGTTGGACTTCACGTCCACCACCGGGTAGCCGGCTATGATGCCGGATTCCATGGCTTGGTGTATGCCCTTCTCTATGCCGGGCACGAAGCCCTTGGATACCGAGCCGCCGAAGACTTTGTTCTCGAAGGCATAGCCCTCGCCGCGGGTGCGCGGCTCCACCTCGAGCACGACCTTGCCGTACTGGCCATGGCCGCCGGACTGCTTTTTGTGCGTATGCTCGCCGCCGGCCTTCTTGGTTATGGTCTCTCGGTAGGCGACGCGCGGCACGCGGGTTTCCACCGCTATCTTGGCGCTGTGCTTGATCTTGTCCAGTATCATGTTCAGGTGGAGCTCGCCCATGCCCGCGATGACCGTTTCCTTGGTCTCTGAATTGAAGCGCACGCTGAAGGTGTAGTCTTCTTCCGCGGCCTTGTGCAGGAGCTCTGAAAGCTTGTCCTCTTCCTTTTTCGACGTGGCGGTAATGGCCACGGCGTGCACGGGCTGGGGCAGGCGGAGGGGCAGGAACTGCTCAGTGCGCTCGGGCGCGCATATCGTGTCGTTGGTGCGGAGCGTGGGGCTTTTGGCAATGATGCCTATATCGCCGGCGCACAGCTCCTTGGCGTCTTCGAGCTTCTTGCCTATCGCGGTGTAGAGCTTGGAGGGGCGCTCCTTCTTCTGGTCGCTCATATTCACGTAGTCGGTGTCGGTGCCGAGCTTGCCGCAAATCACCTTGACGAAAGAGAGCTTGCCGGAGAACTGGTCTATCTGGGTCTTGATGATCATGCCGGCGAGCGGGGCCGCCGGGTCCACGCCTATAAGGGCGTCGCTGCCCTTAACGCTCTCTTTGGCGTGCTCGAGGGGGCTGGGCGCTATGGCCGCGAAGAAGTCCAGGAGGGCCACCATGCCCGAATTCTTAAGCGCCGAGCCGGCGAATACCGGTATGACGCGATTGCCCGCCAGGGCTTCGGCCAGGCCCTTGACGATTTCTTCCTGGGATAGCGCGCCTTCGGAGAGGTACTTTTCCATGAGCTCGTCGTCGCCCTAGGCGGCCGCCTCGGAAAGGGCGGCCCAGGCTTAGGCCATGGCATCATTGAATTAGGCCGGAACGTCAAGGGTGCTTTCTTTTTGTTCGTGGATGGGAGGCAGGCCGTAAGCCTTCTGGTTGAGCACGTCTATGACGCCCTTGTAGCCGGCGGCCTCGCCCATGGGTATGGTAACGGGCACGAAATTGCCCTTGAATTTATCCTTGAGATCGGCGAGGGCGTTCTGGAACGGCGCGCGCTCCTCGTCCAGCTTATTGATGAACACCATGCGCGGTTTCTTCCTGGTGTCCAGGTTTCTCCAGGTCTTTATGGTCTCGATCTGCACGCCCGAGCGGGCGTCCATGAGCACCAGGGTGGATTCGCAGGCGCGCAGCGCGAGTATTACCTCGCCCACGAAGTCCGAGGATCCGGGGGTGTCGATGATATTGATCTTCTTGTCGCCCCAGGCCAAATGGGCCAAGGCGGCGTGGACGGAAATCTTTCGCTCGATTTCTTCCTCGTTGTAATCGCTGACGGTCTTGCCTGATTCAACTAATTCTGGCTTCGCTATCGCGCCGGCGCTGAATAGGATGTGCTCAAGCAGAGTAGTCTTTCCCGTACTGCCGTGGCCGGCGAGCGCCACGTTCCTTATGAGGTCGGTCGTGTAGGCCATGAACGTGCTCCTTATGATATTTGCGAAAACCCGTCGCGTCGCCGCTGGGGCGGGGCCGGGCTTCCTACGGCACAGTGGAACTGTAACGTACTATGGTAAAGAGATAATAAGTCCTTGTTTTTAGACTTGTCAACAAAAACCTGCCGTTATCGGCGGAGCTTCGCCTTTGAGCTTGCCACGCCGGCCGCGAACTGGTAAAACGGTGGCCGTGAGCAGCCTCGGAATAACTAGAAACGTCATCATCCTACTCCTGTCTGCGCTCTCCTTATCCTGCGGGCGTGGCCCTAAGCCCATGGACGCGCGGGCGGAGCCCGCGGCGAAAAGCGTCGCGGATAGCGCCCAGCGTCCCTCGCCGACGCCCTATCTAGGCGACGGCATTTCCGTAGCGCAGAGGATCAAAGCGCGGCAGCTCGCGGATGGCTTAAGCCCCAAGGAGCTCTGCGGGCAGGTCCTCATGGTAAGCGTGGACGGCAAGACGGGCCTAAGCCCATGGGGCGCGGCCTTCCTAGGCGAGCTTAAGCCCGGGGCGGTACTGCTCTTCGGCTTCAATATTCCGACCGAGCCCTACGGGCTGCGCGGCCTAAACGCGGCCATTGCAGAAGCTGCGCTCCATGGCGGCGTACGGCCCTTTATCGCGATAGACCATGAGGGCGGGGACGTATTCCGCATCAAGGCGGGCGTGACGCGCCTGCCATCGGCCCGGTCGCTTGGCGCTTACGGCCCCGACGCGGCGGGCATAGCGGGGGCCTTGTCCGGCGCGGAGCTGCGGGCCTTGGGCGTGACGATGAATTTAGCGCCGGTAGCGGAGGCCCTGAATGCGGGCAACGCGGCCTTTCTTGGGACGCGCGCCTGGTCGGAACTGCCCCTGGAGGCCGGTACCCTGGCCTACCGCTTCATAGAGGGCAGCCAGGCTTCGGGCACGGCCGCCGCCGCCAAGCACTTCCCCGGCAATGGCGGCGGGGATCCGCACGCCGCGCTGCCGGTGCTAGACCTGAGCATCGACGAGCTCAACGCGTCGTACCTGTCGTCCTTTATCGCCGCGCTGCGCGCCAGGCCCGCGGCGGTCATGCTCTCCCACGCCCGTATTCCCGCGCTGGACGCGGAATGGCCGGTAAGCCTTTCGGCTAAGGCCATAGCGCTGCTAAAGCGCGACCTCGGCTTCGGGGGCATAACGCTCAGCGATGACCTGGTCATGGCGGCCCTTGGCGGCTCAGGCGGCCCCGCCCAGGCCGGGCTCTTTGCTCTTGAAGCGGGGGCGGATATGCTCATGGTATCCGGGGCGAAGGAAGCGCGCTCGATACGCGACGGGCTGCTGGCCGCCCTGGCGGAAGGAAGCATAGCCGAAGCGCGGCTGCGCGACGCCGCGTATCGCATATTCCTGCAGAAACTGCGTTTTGGCTTGGATGCGAGCCTGCCCGATATCAGCCAGCGGGACTTCGAGTCCCTGGTACTGGCCAACAGGGCCGCCTTGAGCGCTATCACAACGGGCTTATAGCGCGGCGCGCCGGGGCCGATATTCAAGGTATGCGCACCCAGGCTCGCATAGCGGCGCTTACGCTCATATCGTTCTGCCTCGCCGGACTAGCCCAGGCCCAAGCCTTGCGCGTAGGCCCGGAGGACCTCAGGGTGGAGCAGCGCGGCGACGAGGGCTATCACCTGTTCATACGGGCAAAGCCTGGCCTCGGGAGCGCGCTCCTTACGGAAACCACCAAGGATCCCCAGGGCAAGGCCGATAATTACGCCTATCGCGCGGAAGCGTGGAACCCCGTTAACGGCGACGAGCCCCGTAAGCTCGACGGGGCTTTCATGGATAGGTCTTCGGGCATATACTCGCTCATCGATTCGTCTCCCGAGCCCGACGCGCAATTCGGTTCGGCTTTTCATATTTTCATACCCTGGATAGCCAGCTGGGGCTATGCCTGGAGCCGTAACGGGCGCGAATTCATAGCCGACGGCAGCTTCATCAATATACGCGCCTTCGCGCTGCCCTACGCCGATTACGCGGGAGCCTTCCTGGACAATCCCTTCGTGCTTTCGGTGACGCAGCGGCCTTTTGAGCGGCCGGCGCCGCCGCCCGAGGCCCAAGCGGCCGCCGAGCCCGACTTAAGCGCCTATATGCCCGAGACGGTGCGCTCCTTCGAGGGCATAGCCGAGGCCACGGGCGGCATAAGCGAATACTCCATGGGCAAAGAGGACATCGTGCCGGTGCTTGCCCGCATCCTCGATGGACTCTCGGGCGAAGAGCTCGAGCTCGTCATATGCATCGACACCACCGATTCCATGGCCGACGATATAGACGCGGTCAAGGACCTGCTGCCGCGCATGGTGGCCGAGCGCACCTCGCGCTTCGCGCTGTTTAAGCTGGGCCTCGTGTTATATAAGGATTACTTCGAGGAGTATGTGGTTAAGCGCTTCGAATTCACCGCGGACGCCGCGTCGTTCACGAGCGCCGTGAACAGCGTAAAGGTACGCGGCGGCCGCGACATACCCGAAGCGGTGTATGAGGCTCTCTATGAAGCGCTTACCGGCTACGCATGGACCGCTAGTACCAGGGCTATCGTGCTCATAGGCGACGCCCCTCCCCATCCCTTGCCTCGGGGCAGGGTGGATAAGGCAAAAGTGGCCGCCAAGGCCGAGGAACTGGGCGTGTCCGTTAACGTAATCATACTGCCCCATTGAGTATTGCGGGCCGGGATGCGGCTGGCCGAATTTTTCCGTTTACAAGCCTAGGCTAAAGAGGCTACAATCTGTTTTCCGCGGGGATACCTGAGCATGGGAGCGTTATGAAGGCACGGCGACGAAGGATACGACATGAAGATAGCCTGCTCTCGCGCGTAAGCCCGCGTTGGGTTCTCCATGCGGCGGCCCTGTTCGTTTTCGGCTTTACCTTTATCGGCTCGAACGCGGGTTTCGCGCCACGCGCCCAGGATAATATGGGCGCCGCCGATTTTTCCGAGTTCGCCGGAGCGGGGTTCGCCGCCGGACTGTCCCTCGTGGATGAGGAAGCCCCGCCGGACGAAGGCTTGCACTATATCGTCCATAAGGTGCGCAAGGGGGATACCGTGTCCCAAATCGCCGAGATTTACGGCGTAACGGTAGACAGCATCGTCACCTTTAACCGCATTACCAATACCCGCGCGCTGTCCATAGGCAAATACTTAAAGATACCGTCCATGAACGGCATACTCTACGACGTCAAGGCCAACGACAGCGTGGAATCGATAGCGGAAAGCTATAAAATATCGAGCGAGCGCATACTCGAGGCTAATGAGTTGGAGGGCGACGCGCTTGCCCCCGGCCTGTCCATCTTTTTGCCCGACGCAAGGCTATCCAGCTTTACCTTGCGCGAGATCAACGGCGATCTTTTCCGCTGGCCCCTCCGCGGCTGGATAACGAGCTGGTATGGATGGCGTAACGATCCCTTCACCGGTTCCCGATCCTTCCACACGGGCTTGGATATTGGGGCCGCCCACGGCCAGACCGTCGTCGCGGCCATGGAAGGCGTCGTAAGCGCCGTAGGCTACTCCACCGTGGCGGGCAACTACATCCTGCTATCGCACCATTCCGGCTATTCCACCATGTACGCGCATCTCTCTTCTACCATGGTAAAAACCGGCCA
>JBFZES010000052.1:0-4382 GCA_041306725.1 Spirochaetaceae bacterium
ACTTCCGCGTGGTCGACTTCCTGAATTTCGGCATAGGCAGGCTTCGAACCGGCGTGCTCAACGTAGCCGACCTCTCGGTTACCTTCGGCGCTATAGCGCTGATCGTCTACGAGTACGCGGAAGACAGGCGCAGAGGCGCCTCCGGCGGCTGAGGCTCCCGGCAGCCGAGGCCCCTAGCGGCTGAGGACGCAGGCTGGCGGCGACCGCGGCTTCAGCCCGGCAGCGCGGGCCAGCCCTTGAGGAGCCGCCGCGCGGCCTTCCAGTCCGGGCAGAGGCGCTCGACGAGGGCGTAGAAGGCCCTGCCATGCGAGGGCTCGATCAGGTGGGCAAGCTCGTGCACGATTACGTAGTCGAGGCAAGGCGGCGGCACGCGAGCCAGGGCCAGGCTGAATATGAGGCGGGCTTCGCGCGGGTTGCAGCTGCCCCAGCGGCCGCGCATCTTGCGCACGCTCCAGGACGAGGGGCGCACGCCGAGCTGCTTTTGCCTTTTCGCCAGGAGCGGGGGAATAAGCTCCGCGAGGCGCTCGCGGTACCAGGCATCGAGCAGGCGGGAACGCCCCGCCTCCGAGCTGCCCGCGCGCAGGCGCATTTCCAGCGCGCCGTCCTCCCGCAAGCGCAGCGAGCCCCGCGGCGCGCCTTCTATGAGGGCCAGCGGATGGGCTTGGCCCCGGTAGTAATGGAGCTCGCCCTCGCGGTAGCTCGGCCGCCGCGCAGCCGGGGCTTCGAGCATGGAGCGGCGCTTTTCTCGCAGCCAGTCAAGCTTGGAAAGCGCGAAGAGCCGCAGCTCCCTGTCGCCCGCCCAGAGCGGCGCCGACAGGCATATGCGTCCATCGGGAGGGTATACCCGCAGATGGAGGTTCTTTATGCGCTTCCGCAGCAATTCTATGCTGAGCTCTTCTACCTGTATGGCGTTCGCAGCCACGCTTCGCATCCTATCTCGGTCATAGCCTTCCATTCCCGTCCTAGCCTTCCCTGAGGCCGCCTGCCGCTAGCGCCGCTGGCGCGCCGCGCCGCTCTGCGCTAGAATAGCGCCTCTGCGCCGGGCTAGCCAAGCCTGAAGCGCGTTAGGACAGGGGCATGAAGGCGTATTCGATCGTTTTCCTAGACTTGGACGATACCCTCCTCGATTTCGCCGCGGCCGAGCGCGAGGCGCTCGCGGCTACCTTCGCAGACTTCGGCCTCAAGCTAGGCCCGGACGAGGCGCGCGTGTATGAGGAGAAGAACAAGGCACTCTGGAAGGCGCTTGAACGGGGCGAGATAGGCCAGGGGCTGCTCAAGGTGGAGCGCTTCAGGCAATGCTTCGATGAGCTTGGCATTAGCGTGGACGCCGCGGCCGTAAGCGCGGCCTATATACGGCGGCTGGGGCGCTGCGTCATGCCCTTGCCGCACGCCCAGGCCAGCTGCGCCTACCTGGCCGCCAAGTACCGGCTCGCCCTCATTACCAACGGCATAGCCGAGGTGCAGCATCCGCGCATACAGGCGTCCCCCTTCGCGCCTCTCATAGAGCTCGTGGTGGTATCGGAAGAGGCCGGCTGCGGCAAGCCCGACCCGGCCATCTTTAGCTACGCCTGCGAACGCTTGGGCTTTTTCGATAAGGCGGCCATGATCATGGTGGGCGATTCGCTGGCTTCCGACGTGCAGGGCGCGCGTAATTTCGGCATAGACAGCTGCTGGCTCAATCCTTCGGCCAAGGAGCGGCCGGCCGGAAGCCCCGAGCCCAGCTATGAGCTGCGGAGCCTCGACGAGCTCAGGGGAATACTCTAGCGAAGAGCGCCTAGTCCGCCGCCGACGCGCTTGAGGCAGCGTCGGTCCCGCCGGAGCGGATCTTACTCCGGCCAGAGCCTGGTATAAAAGCGCGCGCTTTTACTCTCTACCCACGAAGACGTGGCCTGGGAATATTCGGCGTAATGCGCCGTCTTGCGGTGCACTTCGTAAAAGGCGGCCTGGTCGGTATAGCCCTCGCAGAGGGTAAAGGAGCGCGGCTCGCCGGGTTTTTGCAGTATGTCGAAGCGCAGGCAGCCCGGCTCGCTCTGGCGCGAATTCTGTCCCTGCCTGAGTATAGCTTCCCGGTATTCGTTCTCATGGCCTTCCTTGATCATTATATCGACGATCATGACAAACATGGGCTCCTCCAGCTGGCCTAATACTACGACGGCTTGGCGGCGCAGGCAAGCGCTAAGCCGCGAGTGGCGGCCGAGTATCATGCCCTAAGGCCTCCGCGACATAACGGACAATACTTTCCATAGGTAAAAAATGAAGCGTTCGACCTTGTAGGTCATGGCTTGTAGGCTTATGCTTGAAGAGCAGTTTATTTGTCAGCATTAAGGAGCGTATATGGGTTCATTCCGTTTTAGCTTGAGCGCGCTTAAGTCAATAGGCACGCGCATAGCCATCATTTTTGGCCTATCCACACTCGTAGTGCTTTCGATATTGGCTTTCGTTATAGCGCAACGATCCTTCGAGAGCGCCGAGAGCCTTTCCGCCGAGTACTCGGTGCAGGTGGTAAAGGCCCGCGCCGATCAGCTATCGGCTATCATCGATTCGTACCTGCGCTTTACCAAGGATATAGCCATGCGGGACATAATCGGCCGCGGGGATAAAGAGGAGATTACCCGGCTCTTAAAGACCCTGGACGGCCAACTCGAGGAAGAGCTTAAGGGCCTGTTCATAGCCTGGCCAAACGGCGATTTCATTCCCCTTTCGGGCACTGCGGGCAATATCGGCGCCCGGGAGTACTTTAAGGATATCATGGGCGGGAAGGTCGATACCCGCGTCGCCGATCCGGTCATTTCCCTGGCTACGGGCAAACCCATAGTCGTCATAGCCTCGGCCATAAAGCGGAACGGCCGCAATGACGGCCTCGTGGGCTTACAGGTCACCCTAGAGGCCCTGTCCAAGAGCGCCGCGTCGGTCAAGCTTGGCAAGACCGGCGCGGGCTTCGTCGTAGACGGCACCGGCCTCATCATAGCGCACCCCAATCCCGAGCTGGTCATGGAGCTGAATATGCTCAAGAGCGCGGAGCGCGGCTATGAGAACCTGGACGAGGCCGGCAAGGCCATGATACGCGGGGATGAAGCCAATCACATCATTAGGCGGCCCGACGGCTCGCTGCAGCACGTGTTCTCGTCGACGGTGGCGGGCACGCCTAACTGGTCGCTCGGCGTAATCGTGCCCCTTGCGGAGGTGCAGGAAGGCGGCCGCGCCATAGCCTTGCTGGTCATCGTCTTCAGCCTGGTCGCCATACTGATCATCGTCGTTATTTCCGTCGTCATAGGCAGGTCCATAGCTAAGCCCATACAAGCCATATCGGCCGCGTCCGACGGCCTGGCCCGCGGCAGGCTGGACCAGAGCCTGCCCCAGAAATCGCTCGCGCGGGCCGACGAGATAGGCGCGCTGGCGCGGTCCATAGACGCGACCATACAAAAGCTCCGCGAGGTGGTAGGCCAAGTGGTCAGCGCGAGCGATTCGGTATCGGATAACGCCACGGAGCTAGCCTCCGCGGCCCACCAGATGTCCACGGGAATCAGCGGCATAGCCGATTCGAGCCAACAGCTGTCGCAGGGCTCTACCGAGCAGGCGGCCAGCGCCGAGGAAGTGTCCGCGAGCGTCGAGCAGATGGGCGCCAATATCAAGCAAAACGCCGATAACGCGGCGCAGACCGAGCGCATTGCCACCAAAGCCTCGGGCGACGCCAAGCAAGGCGCCCTCGCGGTGGGCGAGACGGTCGTGGCCATGCGGCAGATCGCGGAAAAGATAGCGATTATCGAGGAGATAGCCCGGTCTACCAATATGCTGTCGCTCAACGCGAGCATAGAGGCCGCGAGGGCGGGCGAGCACGGCAAGGGCTTCGCGGTCGTAGCCAGCGAGGTCGGAAAGCTCGCCGAGCGCAGCAAGACGGCGGCGGGGGAGATATCCAGCCTTTCCAAGCGCAGCGTGGACGTGTCCGAGCGGGCCGGCGCCATGCTCGAGCGCATGGTGCCCGACATACAAAAAACCGCCGAACTCGTACAGGAGATAAGCGTGGCCAGCCGCGAGCAGGACTCAGGCGCGCAGCAGATAAACAAGGCCATAGGCCAGCTCGATTCGGTCATTCAGCAGAACGCGTCCATATCCGAGGAATTCAGCGCCACGAGCGAGGAGATAGCCAGCCAGGCCGCCATGGTGGCCAGCACCACTACCGACCTCGCCGGACAATCCCGCGCGCTCAAGGAAGCCATAGGCTTTTTCAAGCTTGGAGCAAGCGATAAAGAGGGAGCCCAGAGGGATCGCCCCGCGGCGCTGACCGGCCCCGCGCCCGTGCCCGGTACCGCGCCAGAGCGGCCGGGCCGCGCTGCCCCCGCGGGCAAAGCGGCTAAAAAGCCTTCCGTGGCCATAGTGCCTCG
>JBFZES010000053.1:0-12119 GCA_041306725.1 Spirochaetaceae bacterium
TAGGCTAGCCGGTTTGACTAAAGCCCCGTTAGCGACTACAATACCCCTAGGTATGAGCAAGACCCAAGCCACCGATTTCGATGTCGGTCAACGTATTGTGTACCCCAGCCAGGGGGTAGGCAAGATCATCGATCTCCAAGACAAGTCCTTCAAGGACAATAGCATACTCTACTACACCATTTATCTGGAATTCTCGGATATGACCGTCATGGTGCCGGTGGATAAGGCTTTAGAACTGGGCATACGGGCCATAGTCAGCAAGGCGGAGGCGGAACGCGCCTTGGACTTTATCGCCGAAGAGTATGCCCCCATTCCCACGGACTGGAAATTGCGCTACCAGATGAATCTTGACCTATTAAAAAAGGGCTCGGTCATGGACATAGCCAGCGTAGTACGCTCCCTGTACCACCGTTCCAAGATAAAGGAATTGCCCATCCTGGAGCGTAAGCTCTACGATTCGGCCCTCAACCTCCTGCAGGATGAGATAGCCTTCTCCTTAGGAAAATCCAAGGACGAGATAGGCGAACTCATCCGCTCCCGCCTCGAGAGCTAAGAGCCGATGGCGTTCTGTGCGGTCGTCGTGGCGGCCGGCAAGAGCGCCCGCTTCGGCGGCACCAAGAAAGAATACCGCGCGCTCAATGGCCGACCCGTGTTGGCGTACTCCCTTGCCCTCTTCCTCGACTATCCGGGCTGCCTCGCCTGCGCGGCGGCGGTGCCTCCGGGGGGCGAGGCAGAGGCGCGCTCCGTGCTGGGACAGGGCTTCATGGATGCGTATGGCGATAGGCTCCTTTTGGTAGCCGGCGGCGAGCGGAGAGGGCACAGCGTATTCGCGGGCCTATCGGCCCTCTCTGAGCGCTTGGGCGACGGCGGGGCTTCCGGCATGGACCGTCGCGATCCGGGCGAACTGCCCGTCCTCGTGCACGACGGAGCGCGCCCTTGGGCCAGCGCGGCCCTCGTGGGCCGGGTGCTCGACGGCGTGCAATCCTTTGGGGGCTGCATTCCCGTCCTTCCGCTCAGCGATACGGTAAAGCAGCTCGACGGCAGGGGCTTCGTGGCGGCGCATCCTAAGCGCTCCAGTCTCTGCGCGGCGCAAACGCCGCAGGGCTTCCTGCTTGGGAAGCTTCTTGCCGCCTATAGGCTCGATGCGGCGCTGCTCTACAGCGCCACCGACGATGCCGAGCTCTGGTGCGCCGCCGGCCATAGCCTGTACACGGTACCGGGCGAGCGCGAAAACCAAAAAATCACCTTTCCCGAGGATCTGCCGTGAGCCTGCGCATAGGGCAGGGCTGGGACCTTCATCGCCTGGCGCCCGGCCGTGAGCTCTGGCTTGGCGGCTTGGCCATACCCTCGGACTTAGGCGAAGACGGCCACTCGGACGGCGACGTGCTCCTGCATGCCATAACCGACGCGCTCCTCGGCGCGGCCGCCCTGGGCGATATAGGGGGGCATTTTCCTCCCTCCGATCCCGCATGGAAGGGCGCATCCTCAAGGATTTTCGTCCAGCGGGCCCTCGCCCTGCTTGGTGAGGCGGGCTACCGCATAGCCAACCTTGACGCGACCATAGTCCTTGAACGGCCCAGGCTTGCGCAGCATATAGGGGCGATGCGCGCATCCGTGGCCCATATGCTGGGCGTGAGCCTGGCGCAGGTGTCCATAAAGGCCAAGACCAGCGAAGGGCAGAACGCCGCGGGCCGCGGCGAGGCCATAGAGGCCATGGCCGTCGTGCTGGTGGAAGGCTAGCGCTTGCTCTGGATCAGGACGACGCAGGCGATTATGCCCGCGAAGGACGCCAATTGGGCAGGCACGAGTGCTGCGGCGAAGGCGGCGTAGCTTATGGCTACCGGATAGAAGATCTGCATGCCCCAGAGCATGGGGCCGGTTTTGGTCATGCGGCCGTGGGCGTACGCTACCTGCAGGAGGCTGAGCACCGACAGGGTGGCCACCGCGTACATGTAGGGGTAGGGCGCGCTCAAATACGAAAGCAGGCTCGCCCCTCCGCTCGCCTGCATAGCCTTGATCAGGATGATGATAAAGCCCTCGAGGGCGCCGGCCGCCGCGGCGAAGGCTAGGGCATACGCTTCGGCGTGAAGGCGAAGAAAGCGCCTAGCCAGCAGGGCCGCCCCTACCAGCGCGTAGGGTGCAAGAAAAAAGAGCGCGATGACGCGCATGGAAGGCGGCGCGCTTCCCGCATAGGGCGGCGAGCTTAGGTTAGCCAAGCCTATGAACGCCACCAAAGCCAAGGAGCCCGCTATTATGCGCTTGGAAAGCCGTTCCTTGAGCAGGAGCGCGGAAAACAAGGCGCTGAACACGATGTTCAGCCCCATCATGGCTCCCACGACGGCCGAACTCAGGGCCTTAAGCGCGAAGAAATAGAATACCGCGAGAAGATTGTTTAAAATAAAGCCCGTTACCCATATGGCCTTGAGCCTGGCGTAGCTATGGTCTTTTACGCCCCGCCATTTTAGCCAGGGGACGCCCTTCTTCTGCAATACCATACCCAGCGAAATGACCACGCTCCCGCCTATGGCGGCGAGTATGGATAGCCAGCGGGGAAACATCAGCGTAAGGGGTCCTCGAAGCGGGTAAAGGCTCGGCGCAGCGAGTCAAAGAGCCCGGCCCAGGCCGAGTCGGCGCGATAGAAAAGAGCGGGAGAGCCCAGCGCCGCCTCGATGGTGATGTCTCCCCCCCGGAATTCCCGCGAGCTCCATAAGTGTACCCAGCGGTCGTCGGGCAAGAATATGTCCTGCAGGTCGCTGCCGAGCTTGACGATGGGAGCCGCGAGGAGGTCCCTGCCGTACAGGTAACGCTCCGCGCCGCCGGCCAGAAAGGGTTCGTCCGCGTAGTGCGTCGCCAAGTGCCGTAGAGGAGGAAGCCCCGTCGCCCTATACTCGTCGGCTACCGCGGCATGGTAGGGCTTCAAGGCCGTCCAGAAGCGGGACATGCGCGCCAAATGGTCCATGAGGCCTTTGTCGTTCCAATAGGGTTCTTCGTCGCTTACATGCATGAAGGGAGCTATGGCCGCCGCCTCTACCCTGCGCATAAAGGCTTCGCGGCCGGCCATGCTCCGTACGCCCGTGGAGCGTATCTCGCCGTGCCAGGCGCCGCCCGCGCAAAGACCCATAAATATGCCTCTCGTGAGCACCTTATCGGCCGCGCCGTTCCGCGCGTCGCTGCCCCAGGGCGAATACACCCCATTGGCGAGCCGGGCGCCGTTTCCCCAGCCGGGCCGTACATAAAAAGCGGCGCTTGCCTCCGCCGCGGCGTCTCGTATGGCCTCCCGGTTTGCCCGCGCCCAGAGCTCGGCGAACTCGTTGCCGCAGGCGCCGGCCAGTACGGGGCCTGGGCCAGGATTGCTATGCCAGGCCGATATGCCCAGGCCGAGGAGGCGTGCGCGTATGCTCTCCTTCACCCAGCTATAGGCTTCAGGCCGCCATAAGTCCGGCAATCCGAGATCTTTGTCGCCAGGCAAGAGATAAGGCTTAGCCTCTTCGTACAGCGCCGATTCCCGGGATAGGGCAGGGTCGAAGGGAACCGCTATATGGAGGCCCGCGTGGCCGTAGTGGGCGCAATCGTCCTCGAACCGCGGATAGGCCTGTCGGTTGGGCAGCCAGCTCTGCAGCGGCGAGCGCTTGTCCCGCGAGTGGCCCTGCCAGTCGCGTACGAACACGGAAGACAGGCGCACGCCCGCGTCGAGGGCCTTATGCACCCGACGGGACAATTCTGCGGCGCCGCCGCTCACCGTGAGGCATATGCCATCCATGGCCCACTCAGGCGCGGCTATGCTGGCGTTCCGCTTGTCGGCCGCGCTCGATATGAGCGCGATAAGCGTAGGGGCCCCATGCAGGACGATTTCGCGCGGTATGGCCCAGGCTTCTATGAAGGTCCAACGGCCCTTGCGCAGGTCAAAGGAAACCGGCGCGGCGCAGTCCACGGTAATGAGGGTTCTGCCGTCCGAGAGTATGCTCGCGTTGCCCATGCTATGGGGATCCATGGCCATTCGCCTGCCGCCTTGAACCCGCGGGTCGCACTGTATAGAGCGGCCCTTGATATTCTTGCCTGCGTAGCGCTCGCCGCCGCCAAAGGCCAGCTCCCCGGCTATGGCGATTAAGCGCACGCGTAGACCGTTGTAGGATGCGTCATAGCGGGAAAAGCTGATCGTGAGCATAGTATCCCGCGCGCGCAGGGCCATGCGGCCAAGGCCTTCGAATTCCAGTTCCACGAAGTCAGGCCTTTTTTCGATGGCCTTCCAGGCCGCCGCCCGCGCGCGCGTAAGGACTTTTCTCCGGGCGTGCATGAGGCCGGCGCGCGTGAGCCGCGGCTCGTCCATGGTATAGAACTGCAGGCAGGGGTGCTTCCTTGAATGCTCTAGTATGCTACGGCCCTGGAAATCGATACGAAAACCGTCGTTGCAGGGCTTGAGGTCTAGCACGTTAGTCCCTCCAAGGTCCGTATAGGCGGGGCCGCGGCCATGGCCGCGCTCGCCGTCAGCGTAAAGTCAGCCCACTATACGATGGCCGAAGAGCCTAAGCAAGAGCGAGCCGGCGGTTGTAATGCGGGTATACTTGTTTTAGAATCGCTCAAGAGTCTATGATACAAACAGCCCTGTCTTCCGCGGCCCTTATCGGGTCGCCCTCTGCAAGCATACTCGAAAGCGCCTCAAAGGCCGGCGTCCATGCCATAGAGTGGTCGTCTGACGCGGGCTTGGAGCCTGGCGATATTTCCCAGGCCGAATGCCTGATGATGGCCACCCTTCGCGCGGGGCTATCAAGCGCATCCTACGCGAGCCTTTTTAGGGTAGGGGTGCATAGCGCCGACGCCTTTACCGCCCTTCTGGCGACCGCTCGCGCGCTGCACGCTCCCATCGTGCGCCTGTGGGCGGGGAACAAGAGCCCCTCCCCGGAAAGGGACGCGGAGGATTTCAAGGCAGCCGTGCGCGGCTTGGCGGATAAGGCCGCCGACGAGGGCGTGACGCTCTGCTTTGGCATGGGCAAAGGCTCCGCGCTCGATTCGTACGAGCGGGCGCGCCTGCTGCTCGAGGCGGCCGACCATCCCTTCGTCAAGCTGTGCTGGGAACCCCTGCCCGGCTCGAGCTTCGATGGCGCCATGGAAGCCTTCAGCTCGCTGGTCGGCAGGGTAGGCATACTGTGCGCCCGCTCCGCGGGTGCCCCGCGCGACAATATCCTGCTGCGGGACAAGGCGGAAGACTGGCTGCTCTACCTTGACGCCTTTGACGAGCAGGGCGGGGCGGCGGACATGGCCCGCTATGTCGTCATACGCGCCTTCAAGGATGGCAGGCCGGAGAGCCTCGCCGACGACGTGAAGCTGGTGCGCCATTGGGCGGATAGGCTCAGGCGCTATCGCAGGCGGCGGCTGATTTAGGCCCGCTCTTCCCGCGGCGCCGCCGCGAGAAGCTAGATACCCTGGGCCTTGGCTTCGTCCCAGAAGCCGTCCATGCGTTCAAGGCTCGCGCCTTCCATGGCTTCTCCGTGCTCGGCCATGCGCTTTTCCACGTGCCTGAAGCGCGACGAAAATTTCTCCAGCGAGCGGTGAAGCGCCAGGGCGGGGTCCACCTTGTGCTTGCGCGCCACGTTGACCGCCGAGAACAAGAGATCGCCGATTTCCTCTTCCAGATGATCCCGGTCAAGCTCGGGGGCGCTCGCGGCTTCCTTCGCCTCCTGTACTTCCTCGGCCAGCTTGTCCCAGGCCCCTCCATGGTCGGGCCAGTCGAAGCCGGTCTTCGCGGCGGCCTTCTGCAGCTTATAGGCGCGTTCTAGGGGCGGCAGGGCGCGCGATACCGCGTCGAGGGCGGAATCCTTCTTGCGCCTGCCTTCCACCGTTTCCTTGATCTCGTTCCACTGCTTGACTACCTGCTCGGGATTATCCGCCTTCGCGTCCGCGAAAACGTGCGGATGCCGGCGCACCAGTTTTTCGCTGACGGCGTCGAGCGACTGCGCCACCGAGAAGCTCCCGTCGCCTTCGTACATGATGCCTAAGAAGGTGGCCAAGAGGAACACGTCCCCTATCTCTTCCCGCACATGGGCCAGGTCGCCCTCATTTATGGCCTCGACGCATTCGTAGGCCTCCTCGATGAGGTTGCCGCGTATGCTGGCCGGCGTCTGTTCCCTGTCCCAGGGGCAGCCATCGGGGCCGCGCAGGGCCTTTATTATGCCGTACAGCCTGCCAAAGGCTTCTTTTGTGCTTTCCATGGCGCTAGTGTGCCCCGTTTGCCCGGGGATAGGCAAGACGGCCGCGCTGGCGCGCGGCGCGCCGCCTGCATAATTATGCAAGAAGCGCGCATGTTTACCGCATAATCGACTATGAGTATATTGACAGAATGCGGCGATTTGCCCCATTGTGCGCCTGATTTTTATTGAAGCCGAGCGCTAGGCGGCTATACTTAACGCGGGCCCGGGCTAGAATGCGCTGGGGCCGCAAAGGCCATCGAAACCACAGTCTACGGAGGGGATAAGGCAAAACAAGTGATAGGAAGCGACGTCGTCATCGAAAACGTGAACAAGTCATTCGGCGATTTTGCTGCGCTGAATGACGTGAGCATCGGCATAAAGAAGGGCGAGTTTTTTTCCCTTCTGGGCCCATCGGGATGCGGCAAGACCACCTTGCTCCGCATCATAGCCGGTTTTGAACAGCCAGAGAGCGGAACCGTGCTTCTGGACGGTAAAGACGTGCTTCCCCTGCCTCCTGACGGGCGCAAGGCCAACACGGTTTTCCAGAATTACGCGCTGTTTCCGCACCTTACGGTGTTCGAGAACGTCGCCTTTTCCCTACGGCTCAAAAAGCAGCCGGAAGCGGCCGTGCGCGAGCGGGTAAACGAATACCTGCGCCTCGTGGAACTGCAGGCCCACGGGAGCAAGAAGCCCTCCCAGCTGTCCGGCGGCCAGAAGCAGCGGGTGGCTATAGCCCGGGCGCTCATAAACGAGCCCTCGGTATTGCTGCTCGACGAGCCCCTGTCGGCGCTCGACGCCAAGCTCAGGCAGCATATGCTCATAGAGCTCGACGCCATCCACGACAAAATTGGCATTACCTTCATCTACGTTACCCACGATCAGCAGGAGGCCCTCTCCGTATCCGACCGCATAGCGGTCATGAACGCGGGCAAGGTGCTGCAGGTGGGCACGCCGCAGGAGATATACGAGGCGCCGGCCACCGACTTCGTGGCTAAATTCATAGGAGAGACGAATCTCTATGAGGGTACCATACTATCCGTGCAGGGCGAGCTCGTGACGATAGAAAGCGCGGAGTTCGGCAGCGTGCTGGTAACCGATACCGACCCCCCGCCCGCAGGCACCCGGGTAAGCTGGACCGTGCGGCCCGAGAAGATACGCATAGGGCCCGACAAGCCTTCCACGTCGCGCAACGCGCTCAACCTTATCCAAGGCAGGGTGGACGAGCCCATATACTCGGGCTTTCAGACCAAGTTCTACGTGAAGACGGCCGGCGGCGCTACGCTTAAGGTTATCAAGCAGCACGCGGACTGGTCCGACGAAGGCCCCGAGATAGCCTGGAAGGACGAGGTGTGGCTGTCCTTCAGCGCCGAGGACGCCTTCCTGGTGGAGATAAAGGGATGAGGCGGGGACCCGGCGGTCTTTACGCTACCCCGGCCATCGTATGGCTGACCGTATTCTTCATCGCCCCGCTCCTCATTATCGTGCTGTACAGCTTCTTAAGGCCCGGCGTGCGCGGCGGCGTGGAATGGACCCTTACCCTTGACGCGTATAAGGCCATAGCGAACCCCACCTTCGCCAAGGTGACCTTCAATACCATCGTGGTGGCCCTTGGCGCTACCCTGGTAACCCTGCTCATCGCCTTGCCCTGCGGGTACTTTATGGCCAAGAGCAAGAACCAGACCCTGCTCCTGCTCCTCGTCATCATTCCCTTTTGGACTAATTTCCTCATACGCATATACGCGTGGATAGCCATACTGGGCAACGAGGGCTTTTTAAACGACCTCTTGCAGGCGCTGGGGCTGGCCAAGGATTCCGTGCGCTTCCTCTACAACCGCTGGGCCGTGGCGCTGGTGCTGGTATACACCTACCTGCCCTACGCCATATTGCCGCTCTTCTCTACGATCGATAAATTCGATTTCAGCCTCTTGGAAGCGGCCCGCGACCTAGGCGCCAGCAAGTTCGGCGCCATACGCCGGGTGCTCATGCCCAACATCAAAGGCGGCGTGCTCACGGCCTTTCTCTTTACCTTTATCCCGATTTTCGGGGCGTACGCGGTGCCGCTCCTAGTGGGCGGCACGGAATCCTACATGCTGGGCAACCTGATAGCCGACGAGCTTACCAAGAGCAGGAACTGGCCTTTGGCTTCCGCCATATCCCTCGTCATTACTCTGGTAACGACCATAGGGGTTATGCTGCTCGTGCGGGCCAACGGCGCTAATGTGCTCGGCGGCGGCAAAGAGGCCGCCGAGGCTAAGGCGGAGCGGACGGCCCCCGTTTTGAACGCGAGCCTCGTAGCCTTGCCCCAAGCGGGCAGGGCTTCAGGCGGAGGCGCGTCATGAAAAGGCGCAGCTCGTTTTCCCGCGCGGTGTTCATAGGCACCATCATTTTCCTCTTCATGCCGCTCTTCGTGCTCGTGCTCTACTCGTTTAACGAGTCTAAGTCGGGCTCCTGGACGGGCTTCTCGCTGCGCTGGTACGTAAAGCTGTTCACCGACTCGCCGGACCTATGGCGCGCCTTCGGGAACAGCGCCGTCATAGCCTTGGGCTCGGCCCTGGTGGCCACGGTCATAGGCACCCTGGGCGCCATAGGCGTGAACTGGTACCGCTTCAGGCTCAGGTCCTACCTGCGCACGGTCACCTTCCTTCCCATGATTTTGCCCGAGATCATCATAGGCGTATCGCTGCTGATCTTCTTCTCGGGTATAGGTTTCAAGCTCGGGCTCTTCACCGTATTCATAGCGCACGTGTCCTTCAACCTGCCCTTCGTGTTCCTGCTCGTGCTGGCGCGGCTGGAGGAATTCGATTTCTCCATCATAGAGGCCGCGCGGGACCTTGGCGCGAACGACACGCAGACCCTTATGAAGGTGATCGTGCCCATGACCATGCCCGGCATAGTGTCGGGCTTCCTGACGGCGGTTACCCTGTCGCTTGAGGATTTCGTCATAACCTTTTTCGTGACGGGACCCGGCGCCACCACCCTGCCGCTCTTCGTCTATTCGGCCATACGCTTCGGCGTGTCGCCGGTCATCAATGCCCTGTCGGTCGTCATGATACTGGGTACCATAGCGCTCACCTGGTCCATGCGCAATTTTCTCAAGTACATCGCTGCTAAGTAAGGAGGCTCTTCATGTTCAAGAAATTCGCCTTTACCGCCATCCTGGCGGCGGTCGCCATCCTCGGCTCGGCCTGCGGGGGGGCCAAGGAACAGCTCTATCTCTATAACTGGACCTATTATATACCCGAGGACGTCATCAAGGACTTTACCAAAGAGACGGGCATACGGGTAGTCGTTGACGCCTATTCGTCCAACGAGGAAATGTACAATAAGCTCGTGGCGGGCGGCTCGGGCTACGACATCGTGGTGCCCTCCGGCGACTACGTGTCCATCATGATAGCAGAAGGCCTCCTGGCCCCCGTCGACCTGGCCAAGGTACCCAATTTCAAGAATATCGACCCCGTGGCCCTGGCGCGCATAGGCTTTGACCCCGGCAATAAGAATAGCGTGCCCTTCATGATGGGCGCCGCGGGCATATCGGTGAACACTACCCGCGCCGCTGGCTACGAGCGGAGCTGGAGCATTTTCGAGAAGCCGGAATTCAAGGCGCGCATGACCATGCTCGACGATATGCGCGAGGTCCTGGGCGGCGCGCTCAAGTATTTAGGCTATTCGGTGAACGATAAGGACCCCGCGCACCTGGAAGAGGCGCGCCAGGTCGTGGAGCGCTGGAAGCCCAACCTGGTCAAGTTCGACGCGGAAGCCTTCGCGCGCGGCTTCGCCGGCGGCGAGTTCTGGGTGGTGCAGGGCTATGCCGAGAACGTGTACCTCGAATACGAGGAAGCCAGGCACTCCGAGATAGACTTCTTCTTCCCCGCCGAGGGCATGCCCATGTACATGGACAGCTTCTGCATATTGAAAGGCGCCAAGAACGTGGACGCCGCTTACGCCTTCATAAACTTTATGTTGAGGCCTGACATAGCGGCGCGCGTATCGGATTACCTTATGCTGCCTTCGCCCAACGTGCCCGCGCGCGCCCTTATGACCGTGGCTCCCAACTATGAGTTCGAAGACCTTGAAAAAGGCGAGTTCAAGGAAGACCTGGGGCTGGATGGGCTTAAGCTCTATAACGATATATGGCGCAGGATACGGGTAGGCAACTAAGCGCGCTTCAGGAGGGCCGGGGTGTAGGCCCGGGGACCAGCCACCGGATGCCCGGCTCTTAGGCTGCGCTTAGGCCCCACCGGCCAAACGAAAGCCCCGGCGCGAAACGCGCCGGGGCTTTTTCATTACAGGGGCCTGACTCGCTTATTGGAACAGGGCTACCATGGCCTTGATGTCCTCGGCGCCGAGGCCCATGCCCCAGCCCAGGGTGTCATTGCTTACCGAGAACCAGCTCATGAAGCCGGAGAGCTCGTTGTAGGCGAAGGGCAGGGGCGCTTGGTCCGCCTTAAACTGCATGATAAGCCGCGTGAGGCGCTTCGTGGACAGGTAGAACAGGCCGCGGGTATCGAGCGGCGCGCCTGCGCGCAGGGTCTTAAAGGCCGCGTCGCTGGCCAGGTTGCGCAGGGGGCCATTGCGCCTGGCCAAGTCCACCGCGCTCGTCGCGCCGCCGAGGCTGTAGTATACCTTGTCGCCGGCGTAAGCGTAGGCGTAGGAGCCAAGCTTGGCCATGAGGGCCTGGAAGGCCGCGCCGCCATCGCCGAAGGTATCGCCGGGCTCAAAGTTCATCGTATACAAATCGTAGGGTATGCCCGCGTTGGCGCCTACCGAGCGCGAGGCGCTGAGCGACAGGCCTGAGCCTGCCATCAGATCCTGATACGCGCTTGAGTTCACTATGTCCACCGAGGCGGCCAGGGCATCGCGGAAGGCTTGCCTGTCCTTGAGCTGCATGACGCCGCTTAAGTCCAGGGACAGGCCTTCGCCGAGCAGCGCTAGGAGTTCTTCCTCGTCGGGCTGCGGCCCGCTGAAGGCCTTGGCAAGGCGGTCGCTTAAGCGCAGGTCCATGGACATGGCGCCGTTAGCGCCGCTGGCCGCCACGCTCTGCCTCATGATGCCCATGATCAAGTCGGCCGCGCCTTCCTGGGGGAGCATGGCCGCGTACAGGGGCTCGAGCAGGTCCATAGCCCAGTCCATGGGGCTGGACCAGGCGAAGGAGAACAGGGCGTCGCGTTCGCAATAGGAGAGATAGGGGAGCGAACGTTCGCCCGCCGAGGCTTTGGCCGCTATATCCGCCAGCGCGCTACCGGCCGCGGCGCCTAGGCTGGAGCGCAGCCATACGCGCTCTTTGCTGACCGTCACGCCTATATCGAAGCTCTCTATGCCTTCAAGGATGGCGCTAAAGCCTTCGAGCAGTCCTTCGAAGCCGGAGAAGGGCAGCTGGCCGAGACCGTCATCGCCGTAGTTCTCGTCGTCCCATTCGTCCCACTCATAGTCCTCGTCATCCCATTCGGATTCTTCATCATCCCATTCGTAGTCTTCGTCGTACTCTTCGTCTACATAATCTTCGTCTAGGTACTCTTCGTCTACATAGTCTTCGTCTAGGTATTCTTCGTCCTCGTAATCTTGGTACTCCTCATCGTCCCAAGACTCCTCGTCCCAGTCGTAATCTTCTTCGTATTCCCAGTCCTCGTCGAGATAATCCTCGTCTAGGTATTCTTCGTCTAGGTATTCTTCGTCTAGGTATTCTTCGTCTTCGTAATCTTGGTACTCTTCACTTTCCCAATCATCGTAGTCCTCAGCGTATTCCTCTTCCCAGTCCCCGTAATCATCGTAGTCGTCATAGCTAGGCGGCGACATGAGCGAGGACAAGGCGTCGCCCAGGGACGACCCCGCTATTTCCTCGATTTTCGCCTTGTTAGCCCAGATTCCTATGCTCGTGGAGGGATAGGCGAGCAGGCTGCGCATGTCCGCGGCGTTGGCCGCCCTGGCCGGCGCGGC
>JBFZES010000054.1:0-6729 GCA_041306725.1 Spirochaetaceae bacterium
CGCAACGTGATCGGCACGGACGAATTCCACGAACACGTTAACGACGACGCCTTCACCAACCGCCTGGCCGCGTGGACCCTCCGGCAGGCGACGCATATGCTTGGCAGGGAGCGTTTAGCCGATCCAGAAGGCGTGGCGCGGCGCCTCGCGGCCTGGGGCATAGGGCCAGAGCCCGAGGCGCGCTGGGCCAAGGCGGGGCACGAGCTGGTCGATCCCTTCGCGGAAGCGGGCGATGGCATAGTGGAGCAGTTCTCCGGCTACTTCGCGCTGCCCGACCTGCCCATAAGCGCCTGGGATGAGCACGGCATGCCGCAGTGGCCGGCGGGGCTCGACTTGTCACGCTTAGGTGCTGCGAGGCTCCTAAAGCAGCCCGACGTGGTACAGGTATTCGCCATGCTCCACGAGGATTTCAGCAGGGAATTCATGCTCCGCAACTACGACTTCTACGAAAAGCGCACCATGCACAAATCGAGCCTCAGCCCGTCCATTCACGCCATGGTGGGCGTGCGGCTCGGGGAAACAGAACGGGCTTATGACTACTTTATGAAGACGGTGCGTACCGACCTCGACGATAATCAGGGCAATGTTGGCCTTGGCTTCCATGCCGCGAGCGCCGGAGGCGCTTGGCAAGCCGCCGTCTTCGGCTTTGGGGGTTACTCCCTAGCCTCAAGCGACGACGGCGGTTTGCTTCCGTCCTTCGACCCCTGGCTGCCCCCCGCCTGGACCTCGCTTGAGTACCGGGTTTTCTGGCATGGCTCGCCCATACGCGTGCGTGTACGGGGCGCAAGCGTGGAGCTTTTTTCCGCGGGCCTCGTGCGGGCCTTGCTGCGCGGCGCGCCGGGAGAAATAGGGCCACAAGGCTTCCGGCCGGATAAAAAATAATTTGTAAGCGCCCTGCGTACCCTAGCCTCGGCCGATTTACCGGCCGAGGCTTTTTTAAATGCTTACTAAAAATATCAAATTTATATACTTGTGACTTTTTGGACATAAATTCTTGACAGCGATATTTCCCTGAATCAAACTTAACTAGCATAGTAGGATAAGGCGAAGCAACGCGGCCTTATGTACGGTGTTTATTTGACGTTTACGGCACACGGTGGCAAAGGGGCAGGTATGAAAATCGGGGGCAAGCTGGCGCTTGGGTTCGGTATCGTCATAGCGCTTATGGCGATAATATTCGGCGTTACGTATTTCTCGTTGCAGCGCTTAAAAACCCTGCAAGACGAAGGCGCGATGAGGGCGGAAGACGCCATGCACGCGGCGCAGGCGGAAAACGCCCCTTACCGCCTCTATCAGATCGTGGCGGACGCCATAATCAATCGGGATCTGACTGCCTCGCAGAAGCATTGGGATGAGGCTTTGGCGGAGGAAAAGGATCTGCTGAATAGTCTCTCCCAACGCATGGATACAGAAGCGGAGCGCGTGGACATTAACGAAGCTTTGAGCATAGTAGCCGAGCTGGAGGCGGAATTTAAAGACATCCTTATGCCCTTGCTTCAGGCGACGGCGAGCGTGGATGACCGCGTGCGCAGAGCGGACGCCGATTTCGACGCCCTTATCGACCGCTTCGAAGTGCCCATACAACGGGTGGAAGAGGCTCTTGCTGGCGAGCAGCGGGAGAGCGACGAGCTTTTCGATAGCGTGTCTACCTCCACCGTGCTCCTGTGCTCCGTTCTTACGCTCATAGCGCTGCTCATCGCGCTCGGCGTGGCTATCCTGTTGACCCGCAGCATATCGAAGCCCCTAAAGGTGGCGGTCACGCAGCTGGGCGATATTGCGAAGGGCGACCTCCGTAACGATATACCCCCGATGTACCTTAAGCGGCGCGATGAGATAGGAAGCCTGGCCAAGGCGCTGGACGCCCTGTCCAAAGACCTGCGGCGCATCGTTGAAGATATACTCTCGGCCTCAGACCAGGTATCTTCGGGCTCGGAGCAGATGGCTTCCACGGCCCAGCAGCTATCGCAGGGAGCCGCGGAGCAGGCGGCCAGCGCGGAGGAGGTATCCTCTTCGGTCGAGGAAATGGCGGCCACGGTCAAGCAGAATACCGATAATTCCTTGGCTACCGAGAGCATAGCCACTAAGTCGTCCGGCGACGCGGAATTGGGCGGACGCTCGGTCATGGACTCGGTAGCGGCCATGAACGAGATCGCGGCAAAGATTTCCATCATTGACGAGATAGCCAGGCAGACTAACCTGCTCGCTCTCAACGCGGCCATAGAGGCGGCGAGGGCCGGCGAGGCGGGCAAGGGCTTCGCCGTCGTGGCCAGCGAGGTAAGGAAGCTCGCCGAGCGCAGCCAGAAAGCCTCGGGCGAAATAGGGGACTTGTCCAAGCACACGGTGGGCAGCGCCACCAAGGCCGGCGAAATCATCCAGAAGCTCGTGCCGGACATCAAGAAGACAGCCGACCTCGTGCAGGAGATCGCCAGCGCTTCGCGGGAGCAGAGTACCGGCGTGGACCAGATAGCCAAAGCCGTTACCCAGCTCGATACGGTCATCCAGCAGAACGCCAGCGCCAGCGAAGAGATGGCGAGCATGGCCGAGGAGCTGTCCAGCCAGGCGGAGCAGCTGGCCCAGACTATGGCTTTCTTTAAGCTCAAGGACGCCCATGATGGCGAGGCTTCCTCGGCCGGCCCTGGGACGAAGCCCGGCAAAGAGCCGCCTCAAGCCTTGCGGCGCGTCGCCATAGCCCACGCGGGCGTGGCGTCGCCCCAGCGCCCCGTAGACGCGCCCCGGGCGGCGGGCAGGACCGCTATCGCGTTAGTAAAAGATAATAAGAATGCGGCCAGCGACGCCGACTTTGAGAATTTCTAAAGGGCATTTCCTTTGCCCCTCGCGGACAACGCGAGGGGCAAAGGCTCATGGCTTATCGGGATATAATGGTTAAAATACCTATAAATTATTATTAATATCCGTAAATAAAAATGACCGTAGTCAAAAAATTAAAAAATAAAAGTTGACCGCAGTCAATTAGTGATTTACGATCCCTCCTAAGGCACACGCTATGCCGAGCGCATAAGCGCCTATCCAGCGTGGCCGCTACTGAGGGGGGTGCTCTATGCTCGCAGTCTTCGCGTCTCTTCCCATCCTGCTTGTCGTCGTCCTTATGGCCGGATTCAACCTGCCGGCAAAGAAGGTCATGCCTCTAGGCTGGGCCCTCGCCGCCGTCCTTGCCGCCTTTGTATGGAAGATGCCGCCGCAGTGGCTCGCCGGCGCTACGATTTCCGGCGCCCTCGACGCCTTTAACATCCTCATCATAGTCTTCGGCGCTATCCTGCTCATGAACACGCTTAAGAATTCAGGCGCTATACGCGCCATTAAAGCCACGTTTTACAACATCAGCCCCGATCGCCGCGTACAGGCCATTATCATAGCGGGCCTCTTCGGCTTCTTCATAGAAGGGGCCGCCGGCTTCGGCACCCCGGCCGCGCTAGCCGGCCCGCTCCTCGTCAGCCTGGGCTTTCCGCCCTTGGCCGCCGTCATCGTAGCGCTGGTAGGCAATAGCATGCCGGTAAGCTTCGGCGCGGTGGGCACGCCGATATTAGGCGGCGCGGCCAAGGTGCTCAACGCCCCCAACGTCATCGAGGCGCTCAACCAGTATGGCTGGACCTTTGACGTCTTCGTGCACCAGATAGGCGTATACACGGCCATCATCCACGCTGTTGTCGGCACCTTCCTGCCGCTGCTCATCGTGCTGATACTTACCAAGCTATTCGGGGCGAATAAGAGCTTCAAGGATGGCTTCGCCGCGGCTCCCTTCGCCTTGTTCGCGGGTTTAAGCTTTTCCATTCCCTACCTGCTCATAGCCATATTCATAGGGCCGGAGCTTCCGTCGCTCTTAGGCGCGCTTATAGCCTTGCTCGTCGTCATACCCGCCGCTAAGGCAGGCTTCCTACAGCCCAAGGCGGCGTGGGATTTCCCCGAGCGCAAAAACTGGGGCGGGGACTGGGTGGGCAGCGTCGAGCCCGGCGCGCTTAAGGAAGACAGCCCGCAGATGGGCACGCTCCTCGCGTGGCTGCCCTATGTGCTCGTCGCCCTTATCCTCGTCCTTACCCGCATACCGGCCTTGGGCATAAAGCAGCTCTTGACCATGCCCGCGCTTACCATAGCGTGGAAGGGCATACTCGGAACCAGCCTGGCGTACAGCCTGCAGCCGCTCTACCTGCCGGGAACCGTACCCTTCATCCTCGTGGCGGTACTGACGATATTCCTGCACAAAATGGACGGCAAGACGGTGAGGGCCACCTGGGCGAACAGCCTCAAGCAGATGGTGCCTGCTACGATAGCCCTGGTATTCGCCGTCGCCATGGTCGCTATAATGAGGAACTCGGGCAATAACGCCTCGGGCGCTTTGGATATGCTTAAGACCCTGTCCACGGCCGCGGCCGCTGCCCTCAGTCCGCTCTGGATCTTCGTGGCGCCCTTTATCGGTATGCTCGGCGCTTTCATGGCGGGCAGCAATACGGTGTCAAACATACTCTTCACGAGCTTCCAATACGAGGTAGCCTCGAGCGCCGCCCTTTCCCGCGTCATCGTGGTGGCGCTGCAAGTGGTAGGCGGCGCCATAGGCAATATGATTTGCGTGCATAACGTCGTGGCGGCAAGCACCACCGTGGGCGTCCTCGGCAAGGAAGGCAAGATTATCAGGATAAATATCGTGCCGGCCGCCCTGTACGCGCTACTGGCCAGCATAGTCGCCCTCATAATCGTAGGGGTCTTTGTACCCCTCTTGTTCTAACTCGCTCATCAAACGCGCCGCGACGGCTAGGCTTGCCGCCGCGACGGCGCGGTGCGGCCGGGATTATCCAGGAAATGCCTGGATAAAGAGGAGGTTTTCTTGAAGATCATAGTGCCTATAAAGCAGGTGCCCGAGACCAGCAACGTTAAAATGGATCCGGAAACCGGAACGGTAATACGCGCTGGGGTAGAAACGGTGGTCAACCCGCTCGACTTGTATGCCCTGGAAGCGGCGCTCGCGCTCAAGGAGCGCTTCGGGGGAACGGTTGCCGTCGTATCTATGGGGCCTCCGCAGGCTATAAAAGCGCTCAAAGAAGCCGTAGCCATGGGCTGCGACGAGGCGATATTGGTGTCGGACAGGAAATTCGGCGGATCGGATACCTGGGCTACCTCGTATACCCTTGCCCAGGCTATAAGGAAAATCGGCGGGTATGACCTCATCATAGCCGGCGAACGGGCGACCGACGGCGATACGGCCCAGGTAGGCCCGGGCATAGCGTCGTGGCTCGACATACCCGTGGCCAGCTACGTGGCCAGGATAGAAGGCATAGCGGATTCACGCATTAAGCTCGAGCGGCTCGTGGAAGACGGCTATCAGATCCTGTCGCTGCCGCTGCCCTGCCTATTGACCGTGGTAAAGGAAATCGCCTCGCCCCGCCTGCCCACCCTGGACGGGAAGATACGCTCTCGCCAGATGCAGATACCCGTGTACAGCACGGAGAACATGGAACTGGAACCAAGCGCGCTGGGCCTTAAGGGCTCGCCCACGAAGGTGGTCAAGATCGATACGCCCAAGGTCACCCGGGGCGGCACCGTGATAAAGGCAGGAGACGACGAAGCGGTCGTATCGGCCGTCAACGAACTGATGACCTTCCTTGAAGCGAAGGGCATCCTGTAAAAGGGGAGAGCGACCATGAGTTTTGTATGGACTATCGCGGAACAACATGGCGGCAAGCTCAAGGACGTGTCCTTTGAACTGCTGTCGCGCGGGCGTACGCTGGCCGACAAGCTAGGGACTAAACTTGCCTCCGTGCTCATAGGCGACGGCGTCGGCGAAGAGGCCCTCGAGGAACTCATACGCCGCGGCGCGGACGAAGTCTATTCCGTCCAGGACCCGCGGCTTGCGCAGTTCGTGTGCGAATCCTATGCACGGGTGCTGTCGCAGCTTATCAAGACCTGGCGGCCCAGCATAGTCCTGGCCGCGGCTACCTCGTCGGGGCGGACGCTTATGCCCTACCTGGCCATAAAGGTAAACGCCGGGCTTACCGCCGATTGCACGGAACTGGACATAGAGGAAGGCACGGGAAACCTTTTGCAGACCAGGCCGGCCATAGGCGGCAATATCATGGCCACTATCAAGACGCCGGATCATCGGCCCCAGATGGCTACGGTACGCCCCAAGTCCAGCCGACCCTTGGCCCGGGACGCGAGCCGCTCAGGCAAGATCATAGCCGTGCCCGTAAGCGATGACATGATAGACGGCCGCGTGCAGGTGCTCGGTTACCGCAAGGACGCCGCCGAATTCGTCAACGTGGAAGAAGCGGACATTATCGTCGCCGGAGGCAAGGGGCTTAAGAAGGCTGACAACTTTGCCATGGTCAAGGCCCTTGCCGATAGCTTTGGCGGCGTCGTGGGCGCCAGCCGCGAGGCCGTAGACAGGGGCTGGATAGGCTACCCCCACCAGATAGGCCTCTCGGGCAAGACCGTATCGCCCAAGCTGTACATAGGCATAGGCATATCCGGTTCCATCCAGCATTTGGCAGGCATCAAGACCAGCGAAGTGATCGTGTCGATAAACGCCGACCCCGAAGCCAGCCTGCATAAGGTAGCCGACTTCGGCATCGTGGGCGACGCGTTCCAGGTCGTGCCAGAAATACAGCGCCGCATGGACAGGCGCAACGGAGGTTCAAAATGAGCGCCGGTAACGCATCCGCCGCCGCGTCGGCCGTGTACAACCTCGTCACTAAAGCCATCGTCGACGAGCTGCGCGGC
>JBFZES010000055.1:0-8706 GCA_041306725.1 Spirochaetaceae bacterium
TCCGCCTTCAGGGAGGGCTTCCTCAAGGCCGTCAACGAGTACTATCAGGCATCCTACAAGGGCGAAGACGTGCGCGAAGGAATAGCGGCGGCCGTGGCCGTAAAGCTTAAGAACCCTATGTTCGAGAGCCAGACGAAAAACAAGCTTGGCAATGGCGATATCAAGCCCTGGATATTGCAGGAGGTTAAGCGGGGAGTGGACGACTACCTGCGCCGCAATCCCGTGGCCGCCAAGCGCCTGCAGGAGAAGATAGCCCACAACGAAAAGCTTCGCACCGAGCTCAACGTGGTAAAGAAAGAGGCGCGCGAGGCGGCCAAGAAGATAGAGCTCAAGATACCCAACTTAAAGGACTGCAAGCTGCACCTTGGGGACGGGCCGGACGGCGAGCGCTCTACTATCTTCCTTACCGAGGGCCAATCGGCGTCTGGTTCCATGGTAAGCGCCCGCGACGTGATGACCCAGGCTATCTTCAGCCTGCGCGGCAAGCCCGAGAACATGTACGGCAGCAAGCGTACCGCCATATACAAGAACGCCGAGCTCTACAACATGATGATGGCGCTCGGCATAGAGAACGCCCTCGAGGGCCTGCGCTACGGACGCATCGTCATAGCCACGGACGCCGATTACGACGGCTTCCACATACGGCTGCTCTTGCTCACCTTTTTCCTCTCGTTCTTCGAGGAGCTCGTTACCCAGGGCAGGGTGTTTATACTCGAGACGCCCATTTTCCGGGTACGCAACAAGAAGGATACCGTCTACTGCTACAGCGCCAAGGAGCGCGACGAGGCCGCCTCTACCCTGGGCTCAACGGCGGAAATGACGCGCTTCAAGGGCTTAGGCGAGATAAGCCCTAAAGAGTTCGGGCAGTTCATAGGCGAGGACATGCGCCTCGTGAACGTGGACGTGCAGACGCTCAAGACCGTGCCGGAGATACTCGCCTTTTATATGGGCAAGAACACGCCCGAGCGCCGGGATTTCATCATGAGCAACCTAATCAACGATTTATAAGAGGATAGGCCATGGCATACGTCAAGAAGCTCTTCAAGGACAACTTCCTCTACTACGCGAGCTATGTCATCAAAGACCGCGCCATACCCGACCTGGACGACGGACTGAAGCCCGTCCAGCGGCGCATCATGCACACCCTCTTCGAGGCGGACGACGGCAAGTTCCACAAAGTGGCCAACATAGTCGGCTCATGCATGAAATACCACCCCCATGGCGACCAGTCTATCTATTCCGCCCTCGTGGTGCTCGCTAACAAGGAACTCTTCATAGACAAACAGGGCAACTTCGGCAATCTCTATACCGGCGACGAAGCCTCGGCTGCGCGCTATATCGAATGCCGGGTTACGCCTTTCGCCAAGGAAATCTTCTACAATCCCAAGATAACCGAATACGTGGACAGTTACGACGGGCGCAACCGGGAGCCGGTCGCCTTTCCCGCCAAGATGCCCGTGGTGCTCTTTACCGGCGTGGAGGGCATAGCCGTGGGCATGAGCACGAAGATACTGCCGCATAATCCGGTGGAGGTGCTCGAGGCCGAGATAGCCTGCCTCAAGGGTAAAAGCTTCACGCTCTATCCTGATTTTCCCACGGCCGGCTCGGTGGATATAAGCGAGTACGAAGACGGGGCGGGCAGGGTACGGGTGCGGGCCAGCCTCGATAGCTCCGACCCCAAGCGCTTGGTCGTGCGCGAGCTGCCCTACGGCGTTACCACGGAGAGCCTCATCGCCAGCGTGGAGAAGGCGGCCAAGGCCGGGCGCATCAAGATAGCGTCCATTAGCGATTACACCACCGACAAGGTCGAGATCGAGATAAAGCTGGCCCGCGGCGAATACGCGCGGGATACGGTTGACGCCCTCTATGCCTTCACGCAGTGCGAGCAGTCCATATCCTGCAACCTGCTCGTCATAAAAGACAGCGTGCCTACGCTCATGAGCGTGAGCGAGGTCGTGCGCTACCATGCCCAGAATTTGCTCGCCATACTCAAGCGGGAGCTGGAGCTGGAAATACGGGAACTCCTTGACGATCTGCACGCACGCACCCTGGAACGCATATTCATAGAGGAACGCGTATACAAAGCCATAGAGACCAAGCGCACCCAGGAGGCCGTGCTTAAGGCCGTCATTGACGGGCTTAAGCCCTTCGCCGCGGAGATTAAGCGCGACGTGACCCATGAGGACGTGGAGCGGCTCTTAAAGATTGCCATACGGCGCATATCGCTCTATGACATAGAAAAGGCGCGAGCCGAGATGGAGCGCATCAAGGCCAAGCTCAAGGAAGCGCGCTTTAACCTGGCCCACCTTACCGAATACGGCATAGGCTTCCTAAAGGGCATAGCAGACAAGCTCAGGCCCGCCTGGGGCCGCAAGACCAAGCTCCTATCCTTCGACCGTGTGGACGTGAAGGAAGCCGCGCGCCGCGACATAGCCCTACGCTACGACGCGCAGACGGGCTACTTAGGCAGTTCGGTGTCTACCGGGGAATTCCTCTTCGACGTATCGCCTTTCGACCGGCTCCTCGTCATACGGCGCAGCGCCATGTATTCCGTCGTGGAAGTGCCCGAGCGCCTCTTCGTGGACAAGGATATGCGCTACTGCGCCATAGCGGACAAGGACGCCCTCGCCGAGGTGGTGTTCAGCGCCGTATACCGCCAGCCCAACGGACAGGGCTATATCAAGCGCTGCAAGATAGAGCAGTGGATCATGAACAAGGATTACCCTCTCATACCCGACGACGCCCAGCTCTTGTATTTCACGGCAGAGCCTAAGAAACTCGTCACCGCCAGCTACGCGCCCAAGCCGCGCACCAAGATCAATACCGAGACCTTCAAAGTGGAAAGCTTCGATGTAAAAGGGCTCAAGGCGCAGGGCATACGCCTCTCGCCCCGCGCCATTCTGAGCGTCGACGCGCCTGGCGCCCCAGGGCTCTTTGACTTGCCGCCCTCCAAGCCCGCCGCCTCGTCCGGGGCCAAGCTTAAGGCCGCGGCCAAAGAAAAGCCTGCCGCCAAGGATACGGCGAAAAGGGCGGCCAAGCCGGCCGCTAAAGCCAAGCCCGGCCCGAAGGCGCAATCCAAGCCTCTCGCTAAAGCCAAGCCTAAGGCTCCGGCTAAAGCAGCTTCCAAGTCCTCCTCGACGGTTGCGCCGAAGCCCGCGCCCAAAAGCGGCGCCGATGCCGGCGGCAAGCCCAAGGGCGGGCTCTTAGACAAGGCTTCGGCGAAGAAGAAGCCGAACTAGGCGAGGTCGAGAAACACGCTTGCCCACGCGCGTGGCGTAGACGCTTCCTAGCTTTCGTCGATGAGCCTGAACGCGCGTATCTCGTCGCCTATGCCGCCTGCGAGGCGCTCGTTCAGCTCGGCCAATTCGAGCACGGCCTTAGTAGAGCGGTCTATGGCCTCCGTTTCTCCCGCTACGCCCGCCACGTCTGCGAGGAGGGCGGCGTTGCGCTCGGTCATGCCGCGCGTGGAACCGGTAAGCGCCGCCGCGTTCTCGCGCAGGAACTGCGCCCCGTCGCGTACCTTGGCCGTCGCTTCGTGCATACCCTTCATGGCCTGCGATATTTGGCTTGAGCCGGCATTCTGCTCCCGCATGGCATGCTCGATCTCCGCCATGTGGTCGGCCAGTTGCCGCACGCCGCTGAGCACCTGGCTGAAGGATGAGCCCGCCTTGCCCGACGAGCGCACCGCCCCGTCAATAGATGCCTTTACCGCGTTGAGCTCGGCGGCTATATCGCCCGACTGCGCGGCGCTTTCCTCCGCAAGCTTGCGTATCTCGTCGGCTACCACCGAGAAGCCTTTGCCCGCATCTCCCGCGTGGGCGGCCTCTATGGCCGCGTTCATGGCTAGGAGGTTAGTCGTCTCCGCTATGCCGGCTATGATGGTTACGGCGTCGAGCATGCCGCGGCTCTTCTCGGCTATAGCTTCAATGGAGGCCAGCACCTCGTCCAGGTTCGAGCGGCCTTCGTCGCTGCGTTCCTTAAGAGCTTCGACGCCGTTCTTCGTTTCCACGAGATGCCTGCCTATGGACTGTATGTTGCCCATCATCTGCTCCGTGGCGGAGGCGCTGTCGCGTATCGCCTCGCCCTGGTCCCCTATGAGGCGCTCCAGGGTGGCGGAAAAATCGTTGAGGGAGCCCATGAGCCTGGCTATCTCGCCGGCAAGCGCGCCCTGCTCGCCTACGCGCCGCCTGGAATCCTCGAGCATGGCGAGTATGCCCCGTACCGAGCCGTAGGTGGCGCGCGCGTTGCCGGCAAGCTGGCCGCCCTTGCCCGATAATTCCTCTACCAGAGGTATAAGCCTGCCCGCCATCGCCTGGTATTTCCCGGTAGCCGCGTCAAAAGCCGCTTGCTGCGATTTAAGCAGCCGCTCGATGGTGCGGGGTATATAGAGCATAGTAAGGCCGAGCAGGAGCAGATACATGCTCTTATAGAACTGCCCGTTTACCCGCGCGTGGGGCGCGTAGACGAATAGCTCGGGGGGAATGGCGCCCGCGGTGCTGAAGTACACGAGGTTATAGCTGGCTATGGAAAGTAGGGTGGCGTAAATGACCAGGCGCCTGTCGTGGCGGAAGGCCGCTATCAGTATCACTACCGGGTAAAGCAGCACGATGGCCGTGGTGGACGCGCCGGAGGGGTGCATGAAGCGGGTCGTGGTATATATGGAAGCGCTTACGAGGAGCACGTCCACGCTAACCGACGCCCAGCGCATCCACGCCCTGCTTTTTTTCCGGAGGATGAGCGGCAAGAGGGCAAGGTTATAGGCGAACGCGCTGCCAATGCTCACGAAGGCCCAGAGGCCGGCGCCGCGCTGGACGGGATCCGCTATCTGTATGACGGCCATGGCCGAAAGGAATACTATCATGCCCCAGCGTATGATATAGGCCATGCGCTCGCCTCGCCTTGATTCCTCGGCGAACAGTGAATGGAAGACGCTCATGTGCTACTCCTGTACCTACCATGCCCGACTATGTACGCGGCGTCAAGGAAGCTTTCGCTATATACTACGCCGTTCATCGCGCGCGCCGCGAATGAACGGAAATTTAATGGATACTCTGAAAAGGTCTTGACATTTTCAGTGCCGTAAGGCATTGTACGTCTCGCTAAGCGCACGGTGGATGTAGCTCAGAGGTAGAGTCCCAGAATGTGGATCTGGTCGTCGCGGGTTCGAACCCCGTCATCCACCCATAAGCTACACCGGGCTTCGTATCGAGGTTCGTTGACGGCGGGCGTTCGTAGCTCAGCTGGATAGAGCGACGGACTTCGAATCCGTAGGTCGGGGGTTCGACTCCCTCCGGACGCAGTTTTTTTTGTACCAGGGCCGTTAGCTCAGCTGGTAGAGCAGCAGACTCTTAATCTGCGGGTCGCAGGTTCGATCCCTGCACGGCTCAGATAGGAAGATTTCGTTACAAGCGAGGCTTCCTTATCCTTGCGGATAGCAAGGTCCTTGACAGGATCGGCCGCTTTCCGGTATCGTTCGGTGGCCCCGAAGTTCCGGGCGAGAGTGGTGGAACTGGCAGACACGCCAGACTTAGGATCTGGTGCCTTGCGGCGTGAGGGTTCAAGTCCCTTCTCTCGCACTACGACTTGTTTTTTGTAGTCGTCGTCGGTCAAGGGAACACATTGCGGGAATAGCTCAGTGGTAGAGCGCCACCTTGCCAAGGTGGATGTCGCGGGTCCGACTCCCGTTTCCCGCTCGAAACCAAGGCGGTCCGGAGTTCCCGGATCGCCTTTTTTATTAACGCCCATTCAAGGGCGCGAGGGCGCGCCCGCAAAGCGCGCCCGGGCGGCATGGCCCTTCGCGGCCACATCGCCTTTCTATTGGATATAACCATCCCGCGGACGTCATTCCTAAACCGGTCCGCGGCCGGAAAGGGAACGCACATGATAGCAAGCAAGAACATCGAGAAACTCGAGAACTCCACCGCGCGGCTCACGGTAAGCGTTGGCGTAGACGCCATCAAGGCCGCGTACGCGGATCTGCTCAAAGATTACACCAAGAACGTACGCATAGACGGCTTCCGCAAGGGCAAGGTGCCTCCCGCCGTGCTCGAGCGCAAATTCGGCGCCGAGCTGAAAATGGAACTGACCGCCCGCGTCATGGACAAGGCCGTAGAGGAAGCGCTCGAAGGCGAGACCCTCGTTCCCCTTGCCTATGCCCAGCCCGCGCTGGAAGGCGAGCCGGAGCTGCGCATGGACGAGGACTTCAGCTTTTCCGTGAGCTATGACGTGTTCCCCGACGTAAAGCCCGGCGATATCAGCGGCGCCGAGGTGGAACTGCCCGCCGTATCCATAGCCAAGGCCGACGAAGAGCGCGAGCTTGACGAAGTGCGCGAGCGCAATGCCATAGTCATGGATAAGGAAGATTCCGCCAAGGCCAAGAAAGGCGATATAGCCACCGTGGACTACGCGGAGCTCGACGAAGCGTCCCAGCCCATCAAGGGCAGCGAGCGGCAGGATTTCGTCTTCGAGATAGGCGGCGGCTATAACCTTTACAAGTTCGACGACGAGATCGTGGGCATGAAGAAGGGCGACGAAAAGGTCGTCGACAAGAGCTATCCCGCCGATTTCGAATACCCCGAGCTCGCCGGCAGCACGAAGAAGCTGTCGGTGAAGCTCACCAAGCTCAAGGAAAAGAAGCTTCCCGCCCTGGACGACGAACTTGCCCAGGACGTCTCGGAGAAGTTCAAGACCCTGGACGACCTTAAGGCCGATATCAAGGACAAGCTGCAGAAGCGCCTCGACGAGCGCATGCGCTCCCTGAAAGAAAAGGGCATAATCGACGCGCTGGTGGAACGCTCCGCGGTAAGCGTGCCCGCGTCCATGCTTAACGCCGAACTCGATATGCGCAAGCGCAACCTGATGCAGCGCATGGGCATCGATAACGAAGAAAAGCTTGGCCAGATCATCACGATGAGCGGCAGGAGCCTCGACAGCCTCTACGAAGAGTGGCGTCCCGACGCCGACAAGGCCATACGCACCAGGCTCGTGCTCGATAAGCTCATAGCCGAGGGCGGCTTCGAGGCTAGCGACGAAGACCTTGCGGCCGAGTACCAGAAAATGGCCGCCGAATCCAGCCTGAGCGTGGAAGACGTGAAGGCGGAATACGCCAAGCGCGGCATGGTGGAGTACTTGAAGGATAGGGTAAAGGAAGACAAGCTCCTTGCCCAGCTGGCGGAAAAAGTAAAGGTCAAGAAGGGCAAGAAGCTCGCGTTCGTGGACTTGTTCAAAGAAAATGAGTAAGTTTTCAAACGCGAGGTACACAATGACTGAGAAAATGCACAATCTCGTACCGGTCGTCATAGAGCAGACCGGCATAGGCGAGCGTTCCTACGATATCTATTCGCGACTCCTTAAGGACCGCATAATTTTCGTGGACGGAGAGATAAGCGACCTTACCGCCGACCTGGTGTTAGCCCAGCTTCTCTTCCTGGAATCCCAGGACCCGGAGAAGGATATCGACATGTATATCAATTCGCCCGGCGGCTCCGTTACCGCCGGCCTTGCCATATACGACACCATGCAGCACGTGAAGCCTGACATTAAGACCATATGCGTAGGGCAGGCCTCGAGCATGGGCGCCCTGCTCTTAGCCGGCGGCTCCGCGGGCAAGCGCTTCGCCCTGCCCAGCTCGCGGGTGCTTATCCACCAGCCCTGGGGCGGCGTATCGGGGCAAGCCTCGGATATCAGCATACAGGCGCGGGAAATCGTGCGCTTGAAGCGCCTTACCGTGGATTATTTCGCCCTGCACACGGGCAAGAAGACCGAAGAGATAGCCAAGGACATGGAGCGAGACCTGTTCATGTCCGCCGAGGAAGCCATGGCCTATGGCCTGGTCGACAAGGTGTTGGAACGGAGGAAGCATGGCCCGGCCCAAGCACACTAAGGATTCCGAGGCGGGCCACGAGTGCTCCTTTTGCGGCAAAAGCGCCGAGTACGCCAAGCGCCTCATACAAGGCCCCGGCGTCTATATTTGCGACGAGTGCATACAGGTATGCAACCGCATACTCGGCGAGGACGAGCAGGCCGCCTCAGGCGACTTCTCGGTGGATATACCCAAGCCCAAGGATATCAAGGAATTCCTCGATCAATACGTGATTGGGCAGGATTACTCCAAGCGCGTGCTTTCCGTGGCGGTGTACAACCACTATAAGCGCATCGTCAACGCAAAGAGCGTGTCCAACGGCGTAGAGCTCGAAAAATCAAACGTGCTCCTCATAGGCCCCACGGGCACGGGCAAGACCCTGTTGGCCCGCACCCTGGCGCGCAAGCTCAACGTGCCCTTCGCCATAGCCGACGCCACCACGCTTACCGAGGCCGGCTACGTGGGCGAAGACGTGGAGAACATCCTCTTAAAGCTTATCCAGTCGGCCGGCGGCAACGTATCCGCTGCCGAAAAGGGCATCATCTATATCGACGAGATCGATAAGATCGCCCGCAAGACCCCCAATGTATCGATAACCCGCGACGGATCGGGAGAGGGCGTACAGCAGGCCCTCCTCAAGATCATAGAGGGCACGGTAGCCAACGTTCCCCCCGGAGGCGGGCGCAAGCACCCCCAGCAGGAATACATACGCATCGATACCACGAATATACTCTTCATATGCGGCGGCGCCTTTGTAGGACTTGAGAAGACCATAGAGGCGCGCAGAGCCAAGACGCCGCTTGGCTTCGGCGCCGACGTACGCTCCAAAAGCCAAATAGCCCTTC
>JBFZES010000056.1:0-5653 GCA_041306725.1 Spirochaetaceae bacterium
GCTCTGGCTGTTCTGCGGACTTGACGAGCTTGTTTTTACCCTCGATGCCATTGATGGAGATAGCCTTAGCCTAGGCGCGGCGGAAGCCCGCGGCGGCTTCGGTGATGGGGAAGAGGGCGGCGTTGGCCCCGGCCTCTGTATACGGCATGCAGTACGCACGGCAAAGGGCCGACGCGTAGGCTTCTTTAGGCAGGAGTGGAAACGCGGGCCTGCCGGCCCCGTGGCGTCTTTTAGCTTCGAGCTTGACCCTAGCTTGCCTGAGCTGCCTCGCGTGGGCCTGGCAGCGGCACTTAGGCCGGGCTTTAAGCGCCTGTCCTGGTATGGAAGGGGTCCCGAAGAATGTTACGCCGACCGCAAGAGCGGCTCCCGCTTAGGCCACTATTCCGCGCTCGTCGACGGGCTTGCCACCCGTTACATAGTGCCGCAGGAAAGCGGCAACCGCTGCGACACGCGCTGGCTGAAGCTCGCCCACGACAGCGGCCCGAGCCTCCGCATACAAGGGCAGGGCTCGCTGAGCAAGCTAGGCTTCGACTTCAGCGTTTCGCGCTATAGCGCCGGGCAACTGTGGGAGGCGAAGCATTGGCATGAGCTAGCGCCGGGCGACGGGACCTTCCTCTATCTGGACGTGGCCCAGCGCGGCCTAGGCACGGCCTCCTGCGGCCCCGACGTGCATGAGCGCTTTAGGCTTCCTCCCGCCGACTATAGGCTCGACCTGCGCTTCGAGCTCGGTTCGGAGGCATAGTGGCCGATCGCCTAATCCTTGCGCCCCTCCACGGCATAACGAACCGCGTATTTCGCGAGGCGTATTTCAGGCGCTACTCGGGCTTCGACGAGGCCATGGCACCCTTCATACTCTCATCGCGGAGCTGCGGCGCAAAAGGCGCGCATTTTAAGGAGCTCCTGCCCGGCTATAGCGAGCGGGCGCCCCTCGTGCCCCAGCTCTTAAGCAACGACGCCGAGGGCTTCCTTGCCACCGCGCGCGCTCTGGCAGAGCTCGGCTACCGCGAAGTAAACTGGAACCTGGGCTGCCCCTATCCCATGGTCACCGGAAAGGGCAGGGGCTCGGGCCTCTTGCCCCGCCCCGATACCATAGCGGGCTTCCTCGACGCGGTATGCGCCGCCTCGCCATTGCCGCTGTCCATCAAGCTGCGCTTAGGCCTGCGCGACGCAGGCGAAATACTGGCGCTCATGCCCCTCTTCGAGCCCTATCCTCTAGAACGTATCATCATACATCCCCGCGTCGCCTCGCAGCTCTATACCGGCAAGGTCGATCTTGAGGGCTTTGAGGCGGCCGCCGCGCTTACGAAGCATAGGCTCGCGTATAACGGCGATATTACGGGCGTAGAGTCCTTTTTAAGCCTCAAGCGCCGCTTCCCCGGCACAGAGGAATGGATGATAGGCCGCGCGGCCTTGGCCGACCCCTTGCTTCCCGCCAAGATTAAAGGCCTGCCTGACAATGAGCGTCCTATGGAAACGCTAGAGGCTTTCCTGGACGACGTATATGAAGGCTATAGCGAAACCCTGTCGGGACCGCGGCATGTGCTCGATAAGCTGAAGGAGCTCTGGGGCTACCTAGGCCCAAGCTATCCGTCGCGCTCGCGCTTTGTTAAGGACATACAGGGGGCAAAGAGCGCCGAAGCCTACAGGCGGGCCGTGAACGCCTTCTTCCGCGATTAGAAAAATTGGCGACGGCCTTTATTTTTGGGTCGCGGCCGCCTACACTTGATCAACGCGTATGAAAATTATCGTTGGGCACAGCAACATGGACCTGGACTGCATAGGTTCCATCATCCTAGCCAAGTACCTCTTTCCCGACCACGTGCCGGTTAAGAGCTACCTCGTGCATCCCGTGGCGCGCAAGCTCATGAACCTATACAAGAATCGCTTGGGCTTTGCCACCAGCGCCGACTTAAAGGGACAGACCATTGAGCGCATGGTGGTGGTGGACGCCTGCTCCATGGACAGGATAGCCGAGTACCTGCGCGGCGTTGAGCGCCCCGAGGATATAGAGATCGAGATCTTTGACCACCACCCGGCCGAGCGCCGCGACATAGCCCATGCCCGCATACACGAACGCCCCTTCGGCGCCAACACTACGCAGCTGGGCCTGGAGCTCATCAGGCAGGGCGTGTTCATCGAGCCCGAAGACGCCACCATAGCCTTGACGGGCATATACGCCGATACGGGCAACTTTACCCACCGCAACGTGTGCCGCGAGGATTTCGAGGTGGCCGCCTTCCTCCTTTCCCAAGGAGCGTCGCTCAAGCTGGTCAAGGACTTCCTCGTGCCCCTGCGCGAGAAGCAGCAGATCGTGCTCTTCCATGAAATCCTTAATCTCCTTGAAAAGCATTCCGTTCGCGGCCACCTCGTGCAGACCTGCTACATGGAGCTTGAGGAGGATACGCAGGGCCTCGGCGCCGTCATAGAGCAGGTGTTCGAGGTGGAGAACGGCGAAATACTCTTAGGCTTCTTTTTCTTCCGCAAAAAGGGGAAGATGCTCATTATAGGGCGCAACAGCAATGAGCAGCTGAGCCTCAACGACCTGCTCTGCGGCTTCGGCGGCGGCGGGCACAGACAGGCGGCTTCAGCCACGGTAAAGACCGAAGAAGGCCGGGCCATAGCGGAACGCCTCATGGCCTACCTTGAGGCCATGCTCGCGCCGGCGGCCTCTGCCAGGGACATCATGACCGAGACGGTGTACTCGATACGGCAGGAACAGACCCTGCTCGAGGCGTCGCTCTACCTCGAAAGCATATCCCATACCGGCGCTCCCGTGCTGGACGATAAAGGCGCCCTGGTGGGCTTCCTCACGCTCAGGGATATCATGAAGGGCCGCAAGGGCAACCAGATGCACGTGCCGGTGCGCACCTATATGTCGCGCGCCGTGGTCAGCGCGCCTCCCGATGCCACCGCGCGCGAGATAGACGAGCTGCTCTTTGAAAAGGAAGTGGGGCACGTGCCTATCGTGGATAACGGCCGCCTCGTGGGCATGGTGACGCGGGCCGACATACTCGATTACAAGCGCGACGACCGCAGGCGCAAGGCTGAGCTCCTTGAAGACCTGAGCATGGACGATAGCGCCTCCGCTTAAAGCCATGAGCCGCAAGCTGTACTGGGACGAGCCCTACCGCTCCAGCGTCGACACCGTGGTCACGGCCGTGGATGGCGACGCGCTTACCCTGCGGGATACTATATTCTACGCGTTTTCGGGGGGGCAGGAGAGCGACCGGGGCAGCATAGCGGGGCTGAGTGTCCTTGAGGCCAGCCATGGCGAAGGCGGTCCCTGGTATCGCCTGCGGCCAGGGCACGGCCTATGCGTCGGGGATAGCGCGACCGTAGCCATAGACGGGGAGCGGCGTTACCGCCTCATGCGCCTGCATAGCGCGGCGGAAATCCTCCTGCAATTGGTCAACCGAGCCCTGCCGGGGGTTCAGCGCATAGGGGCGCATATTGCGGAGGATAAGGCCAGGCTCGATTTCTCCTGGCCGCACAGCCTAAGCCCGCTCCTCGGCATGCTGGGAACCGAGCTTGAGTCCTTCGTCGCGAAGGATTTAGCCATAGACTGCGGCTATAGCGATCAAGCCGCTGAGCGCCGCTATTGGCGCGTGCCCTCTCTCGATGCCGTGCCCTGCTGCGGTACCCACCCGCGGCGTACCGGCGAGCTTGGCTCCCTGCTCCTTAAGCGCGACAATAGGGGCAGGGGCCAGGAACGCATCGAAATCTACCTAGAAGACCCATACCGCCACGGCTAGGCACGCGAAGAGTACCGCGACCATCGCCTTGGACAGAACGATATGCCTGATAAAATAGGCGCGCACGGTATCCTGGCTTACGCCGAAGAGCGCCAAGGCCAGCACCGCGAGCAGGGGCGTTATAAAAGCTACATTGTACAGGAAAAGGCTGCCCAGGCCGAGCCAGGAAAGGTCGGTCTGCACCATGATGGAAATGGCCGGAAAGTACACCTGGCCCGTGCAGGCAAGCTCCAGGAGGGCTACGAGCGCCCCGGTCGCGAAGAGCCCGCTGAAAAATGCCGTTGAGCGCACTCCTTCGCGTATGGAGCGGCCTATCCGGGCACGCAGCGCTTCGGGCAGCTTGAGCGCCATGTCCGAGCCTTTGCCCCTTTTATACAGGATGATATCCCGTACGCTCAGCGCGCAGAAGAGGGCCGTAAGCCCGCTCATGATGAGCTTCAAGGCCAGCCTGAGCGCCTCCAAGCGCCCGCCTAAGCGCAGCGCGTTGAATAAGCCTAGGCCTAGCAAGAAGTACGCTATAAACACGCCGGCGGCGAAGGAGAGGCCGGCCAGAGCCATGCGCTCCTTGCCGCCGCCGCGCAGCCCCAGATAGGACATAAAGAAGAGCAGGGTGGTAAAGGCGCAGGGGTTTATGCCGTCCACGAGGCCTGCCAGGAATATGGGCAGGGCCGCCCAGCGCATGGCCGAGCCCAGGGGCATACCGGGGGCCGTCTCGGTACGCCTCCCGGCGGAGGAAGCGCTATCCGCAGGCTCTATGCCTGTGGCGGGAGGCTCGGCGAGCCGGGCGCGGAACGAGCCGAACTCGGCATAGTGCTTGAGCTCCGGCAGAAGCTGCGCCTCGATGGCCGCGTTGCCCTGATAGGCGTTATTGCCTATGATGAGGACTGGGAACACCTTGAAGGCGTATCCCAGTTCCGCTAAGCGGCTTTCGCAGCGCTTATAGCCCTCGGCGGAGAGTATGTCGTAGAGCTCGAGCCTTAGCCGCGCGCCGCTGGCCGCCTCCGCCGCGGGCAGGGTCTTAGCCTTAAATGTATCGCAGTGCGCGCAGCCGAGTTCGCCGTAATACTCGATGGCCGGCGCTTCCGCAAAGGCCAAGACGGGTAGAAACAGCGCGGCCACGGCAAAAAAAGCGCCGAATATTGCTGTATTGTTTGGTTTTATTGTCTTTGCCATGATTGTTTATCATAATACTACAGAAATCGCTTGCGCACTAGGTGACATTGTTTACTGTTTTATGCTAAGCTACGCAGGCAATTCGTATTCCCTCATCTTTTCGGGTTTTATTACGGCAATGGGAGGGAGCCGTTCCAGATTCGGCGACGTTTCGTCGGTCTTGGGACTGTACCCGGCACTCACTCCGTCAGCGTTCGGCTAATACCCGCGTTGCGCCCATCGAGTACCGAACATTCAATCGCATACTCTTCTCATTAGGACATGCATATGCAACCATCCTCGTACTCTCGCTCCAATTCCCGCCGCGGCGCCAATGACCGCTCCTTTGCCCCCGCGCGCAGGCCCTCCATGGGCCAGGACCGCGGCTCAAGCTCCGGCTCCTGGTCGCCCGCCGGCCGCGGAAGGCCCAAGGGCTGCGTCAAGCAGTTCATCCACCCCTCCCGCTTCATACAGGAAGCGACCAACGTGGAGAAAGCGCCCTACGTGCCGGTGAACAGCTTCGAAAATTTCTCCGTGCACCGCAAGATACTGGACAACATCGTCATCAAGGGCTTCAAGGAGCCTTCGGCCATACAGGACCAGACCATACCGCTCGTGCTCCAGGGCAAGGACGTGGTGGGTATAGCCAATACCGGCACCGGCAAGACCGCCGCCTTCGCCATACCCATGATACAGGACCTCATCACCCACATGGATCACCGGGCCATCATACTGGCTCCCACCCGCGA
>JBFZES010000057.1:0-2780 GCA_041306725.1 Spirochaetaceae bacterium
CCCCCGCCCTGAACAGCCCGCGCCTGCTCTTCTAAGGCCGTTCGGAAAATCCGGGTAATCGCGCTTTAAAAACCCTCAGTTTTGGGCTAAGCTATGTCATCCGTATGTAACTAGGGAGTAAGCATGGCCACTACCGTCCGAATTAGGAGAACGCGCCTGTCCGGCGTCAACGTGTTAAGGATAGCCCTGGGTATTTTCTTCGTGGTGCTCGGCTTCTCGGGCATCATACCCCAGGCGGGGGAGGGCGTATTCTCCCTCAGCAGGGACCGCACGACGCTTGAGATTATCTTCGGCCTGGCGGAAATGGCCTGCGGCATATTCCTATTGCTCGACGCCTTCAAGCCCATAGCCAAGAAGACTTCGATTACCGTACTCATCGTCATACTTGTCCTATGGCTCGCGCGCCTGGTCCTGGTACGCTTCGTTCAGGGCATAGACTTCCGCTCAAGCGGCATGGTCTTCAGGCCGGGTTTCTGGCCCTGGCTCCTGGCCTTCGCCAACGAATTGGTCATAGCCGGCGGCCTATGGTCGCTGTATAAGGCCGAGTAGCGCACGGCGCCTTGCGCCGCGGTCCCTGCGCCGGTATAGTCGGCATCATGATCACGAAGAGCGCCTTTAAGCGGATCGCGGCCTTGGCCGCGTTTCCGCTCTTCATAGCGGGAGTTTCAGCCCTTGCCTTCTTCTTTCGCGGGCCTCTCATTAACCTGTTCCGCTCGCCTGAAGCGGTGCGCCTTTGGGTAGAGGCAAAAGGCCCGTGGGCGCCTCTGGCCTTCATGGCCATGCAAGTGCTGCAGGTGGTTATCTTCGTCATACCCGGCGAGATCGTGCAGATAGCCGGCGGTTTCGCCTTTGGGCTCTGGATGGGCACGCTCTGGTCGTCATTGGGCATACTGGCCGGTTCCCTGGTCAATTTTACGCTGGGGCGCCTCCTCGGGCGGCCTTTCGTCGTAGCGCTCTTTGGCCAGGAGAAGCTCGCCGCCATAGACAGGGCAACCGCGAGCGGTAAAGCCGCCGCGGGGTTTTTCCTCTTATTCGCCATACCGGGCATACCTAAGGATGCGCTTACCTACGTCGCGGGCGCGAGTACGCTGGGTTTCTGGAGCTTCGTCGCGGTGTCGGGCCTAGGGCGCCTGCCCGGTATCCTTGGCAGCGCCTTTATGGGCTCCGCCGTTTTCGAGCGGGACTACCGGGCCGCCCTCATCATGATCGCTATCGCCTCGGCCCTGTTTTTCCTTGGCTTGCTGTTTCGGGAGAAGCTCCACGCGTTGATCGCTCGCCTGGTCCATCGGAAGGGCCGCCCTCAAGCTTAAAGCGATGGAAATAGCGGGTCTCGGCGCCATCGACTATCTTCGAGCATTTGGCGGGCTTCAGCCCCGGTAGCGGGAGCTCTTCCCTATCCACTATCCAGCACTGCTGCCAGGCCTTAAAGCGCTCGACGAAGGAGCCCATGGACGCGTAGAGTTCGTCGGCTTCCTCGGGGCTGCCCAGGCGCTTGCCGTACGGCGGGTCCGTTATGATATAGCCCTGCGCCGCGAAGGGGGCGGCCTCCTCGGCCCTGGAACGGAAGAAGCGTACCCGGTCTTCCAGCTTAGCCAGGCCGGCGTTAGCCTTTGCCGCCTGCAATGCCGCCTGGTCCGCATCCGAGCCGGCGATGAGCAGTTCCCGCTCCGGCTGAATAAGGGTGCGGGCATGGTCCTTGGCCTGCTGTATGAGGGCCGGGGAGCCGGAAGGCATAAGCTCCCAGCTAAAGGAGCGGCCCAGGCCGGGGGCTATGTCGAGGCCGTAAAGGGCCGCCTCAATGGCTATGGTGCCGCTACCGCAGAAGGGATCGTAGAGGGGATATGAGCGTTTCCAGCCTGATAGGAAGAGCAGCCCCGCGGCCACGGTTTCCTTCAGCGGGGCTTCGGTGGGGTTCTTGCGATAACCGCGCCTGGACAAGGGGCTGCCGCAGAGATCGAGCTCTATCGTCGCTTCGTCGTCCTCTATGCGCACGCGCGCCAGGTGCTCGTTAGCGCTTTCAGCCATAGTCGCCACGCCGTAATGCGCGCATAGGCGCTCATAGGAGGCCTTCAGGCTTACCGATTGTATGGAGTTTTGCGCGGCGAGCTTAGAGCGTACGGAACGGGCTTTTTCTATGATAAGGCGATCGTTTTTTCCTATCCAGCGCTCCCATTCTATGTTTTTTGCACCTTCGAAGAGCTGGTCGAAATCGGCCGCGGCGAAGCGCCCGGCGACGAGGAAGAGCCTGTCCGCTATGCGGGAGCGCACGAGTATACGAGCGATCAGCGCATCGTTTGCGCGTATCTGCACGCGGCCGGAGCTTCTTCCGACGAGTTCAGCCCCCAAGCGCTCAAGTTCCGTCGACAGGATTCGTTCTAGCCCTACGGCGCACGAGGCCGCAAGGAGCATGGTATCGTTCATGCCGCCAGTATAGCGATACTATCCTCCCGTGGTAAGTAAGGCCTGGGCAAAAAGCCCGGCGACCCGCTTTTTCCCTGGATATTTTGCGGAAAACCCGCTTGACACTCGTCCCTCCTCTCGCTAAACTGCCACTCGCTTCGGGGGTGTAGCTCAGTTGGTAGAGCGCTTGAATGGCATTCAAGAGGTCAGGGGTTCAATTCCCCTCACCTCCACTTAGCAAAAGAAAAAGCCGCCTGAAAAGGCGGCTTTTTCTTTTGCTAAACCAGTAGGGAACCAGTAGGAATTGCAGCGCCGTTCGCCGGAGGCGAACACGATGATGCGATTGCGCTCATGCGGGCGCTGCAAGCGCCGACGGCGGA
>JBFZES010000058.1:0-10729 GCA_041306725.1 Spirochaetaceae bacterium
TTCCGTTCCCGGGCGAGGAGGCTTTGACACGGGCTCCGTGCGCGATTACCTGCGCCTTTTTACCCATATACTCGGCCATGCGGACTTAAACCATTTTTTGTCGAATTTCGCGCTCATACTCTTACTAGGGCCTATCCTGGAGAGCAATTACGGCTCCGGCGGCATGCTTATCATGATACTGATCACGGCCTTCGTTACCGGCGTCCTCAACGTGCTCGTCTTCGGCACGGGCCTCATGGGCGCAAGCGGCATCGTATTCATGATGATTTTGCTCTCTTCGTTCACGAATTTCAACAAGGGCGAACTGCCGCTCACCTTTATACTCATCCTGCTCCTCTATTTAGGCCGAGAGCTCATCAATGCCTTTGCCAACAATAATATATCGGAGTTCGGGCATATTATCGGCGGGTTATGCGGCAGCATTTTTGGCTATATTCGCCCGCACCGCCGTTAGGCTTTAACTAGTTCCACGAAGCTTGTTGCTACGCATTCAGGCTACATCCAGTGGTATGGGCATGGCTGGCCTTGCCCCTTTCCGTAGCGCCGCAGACTCCGCATACACAAGCTTCGAGGAACTAACTAAGCCTTTACGTTAATCCCTTGCTAAATCTCCCTCCGTATCCTGTATCGCCCTTGCTTCCTTCTTGAGGGGCGCTATACTTTGTAGCGGGCAGGGGGACAGTGTTAATGGCGGATATAAATGATCAAATTAAAGCCTTTATAATCGACACCAATGTGCTCATACACTATCCAGAAGCTATTATGTCCTTTAAGGACAATGAAATACTTATACCGCTCCAAGTATTAGAAGAGCTTGACAACCTGAAGACCTACCCCGATCAGCGCGGCAAAAGCGCCCGGGAGGCCATACGCTTCCTGGACAAGATATCCAAAAAAGGCAACTTGAACGATGGCGTCAAGCTAGAAAACGGCTCCGTGCTCCGCGTATCCTTAGCGCAGCCTTCGGTCATACCCGAAGGCTTTGACACGGACAAGAACGACAACCGCATCCTTCTGTGCGCTTACGAACTCAAGCTTAGGGGCCGGCCCGTATTCTTCGTGTCCAAGGATATCAATGCGCGGGTAAAGGCGACCGCCTTGGGCATACGCGCCGTAGACTACGAGAAGCAAAAGGTGGACATCGCGTCGCTCTATCAGGGCGTGCAGGAACTTGATGTTCCTGGTGATACCTTGGCGGCCCTCGAGGGCAACGGCGAATTGGCGTGGAAGGACCACCTGAGGCCCAACGAATTCGTGATACTCAGGAGCGGCTCGAAGGAAAGCCTGGGGCGCTGGAACCCGGAGCTTAACCTGCTTAAGGCCGTGCAGCCGGAGCTTGGCTCCATATCCGGCATAACGCCCTTTAACACCCGACAGCGAGTGGCCCTTGAGCTCTTGCTCGACGATAGCCTCGCCCTCGTTACCTTGGTCGGCAAGGCGGGCACGGGCAAGACCCTCCTAGCCATAGCGGCGGGACTGCGCAAGGTCATCGACGAGAAAAAGTACAGCAGGATGCTCGTATCCCGCCCCGTGGTTCCCCTCGGCAAGGATATAGGGTATCTTCCCGGGGAGAAAAGCGCCAAAATGTCCAATTGGATGCAGCCTATATTCGATAACCTGGAGTTCATACTCGGCGTCCATAAGCGCGAGAAGATCAAGAACGCCGACCAGCTGGTCAAGGACAAGCTCATAGAGATAGAGGCGCTCTCCTATATACGCGGCCGCTCGCTTCCCAACCAGTTTATCGTCATAGACGAGGCTCAGAACCTCACGCCGCACGAAATCAAGACTATCGTGTCCCGCGCCGGCGAAGGGTCCAAGGTGGTGCTCACGGGAGATCCCGACCAGATAGACAATATGTACCTGGACGCCAATTCCAACGGCTTGTCTTACCTGGTTGACCGCTTTAAGGGCCAGAAGATCTATGGCCACGTCACGCTGCAGAAGACGGAACGCAGCCCGCTCGCCGAATTGGCGGCGAGTCTATTGTGAGCCCGGCATGAAACTGGATTTTTGCAAAGCCTGTGGCAGAATAGTGTTACGGGGTTTCAGCTTTTGTCCTTATTGCGGCATGGCTCTCCATGGGGGCCCCGATTTGGAGGAAACGCTGGATAGCTCCTTCTCGAGCATAGAGGAAGGCCTAGGCGATCAGCGCGACCGCAGGATACGCCAGCTGCTCAAAGAGCTCTCCGCCCTTGAAGTGGATATGGACGAGATACTCCACAGCAATGCCTGAGGCTTTCATCTGACGGCGTCTTTTCACGTACGCCCCCGCCTGTGTACAATGACGTAAAAGGAGCATATACCCATGTACGGAGCGCTACAGGAAGAATTAAAAGAACGTCTGCGGCAGATACGGGCAGACGGCCTTTATAAGCATGAACGCGTTATTACCAGCCCGCAGGGAGCCCTCATTTCGGTAAAGAGCGGCAAAGAAGTCGTAAATTTCTGCGCAAATAATTATTTAGGCTTGGCCAACGAGCCCTCCATCCGCGAAGCGGCCAAGGCCGCCCTTGATCAATGGGGCTACGGCCTCTCTAGCGTACGGTTCATATGCGGAACGCAAGCCCCCCATAAAATGCTTGAAGATGCCATGAGCCGTTTTCTCGGTATGGAAGACACCATACTCTTTTCATCGTGCTTCGACGCCAACGGCGGCGTATTCGAGGCCTTGCTCGACGCGGAATGCGCGGTAATAACCGATAGCCTTAACCACGCCTCGATAATCGACGGCATACGGCTGTGCAAGGCTGAACGCTCTATATTTGAGCATAATAATTTTCTCGACCTCGAAGAGAAGCTTAAGGCCGCCGCGGGGAAAAGACTGCGCCTCGTGGCAACCGACGGCGTATTCTCCATGGATGGCGATATAGCCGACCTCAACGCCATATGCGACTTGGCCGAGCGCTACGATGCGCTCGTGCTGGTGGATGACAGCCATGCCACCGGCTTCATAGGGAAGACCGGCAGGGGCACGCATGAGCATTGCGGCGTCATGGGCCGCGTGGACATCATCACCACCACGTTTGGCAAGGCTCTGGGCGGCGCTTCGGGCGGTTGCGTATCCGCCAAGGCGGAAATAGTGGAGTATCTTCGTCAGAAAGCCCGTCCCTACCTCTTTTCCAACAGCGTAGCCCCTTCTATCGTGGCGGGCACCCTCCGTACCCTTGAGTTGCTCACCGGGTCTACCGCCCTGCGTGACCGCCTTGAAGCCAATACCAAGCGCTTTAGGGCGGGCATGGCCAAGGCCGGGCTTGATATTCGGCCCGGCGTGCATCCTATTACGCCGGTAATGCTCTATGACGAAAAATTAGCCCATGCCATGGCCGATAGGCTGTTGGATGAGGGCATATATGTGATAGGCTTTAGTTTTCCTGTCGTGCCTCGCGGCAAGGCTAGGATACGCGTGCAAATATCGGCCGCCCACAGCGATGGGCAGATAGACCGGGCGATTGCGGCCTTTGAGAAGGTTGGCCGCGAGCTTGGCGCAATACGATAGAGCGCGCGAGCAAGGAGCGTCGCACCGTGAAGAGCAAAAATGCGCTGCTGATAGTCGGCATTGTAGGGGCGTTTATAGTCCTCGCCGCCTTGGGTTTCGTCGCCCTCGCGGTAGGCAACTCGAGAGGCGCGAAATCCAATCTGCTTACGCAGTACTTTCGCGCCCTCTCGGCGCAGAACGCTGAGCTTATCGACGAACTTACGACGGGCAGCTTCAATTCCGACCTGCCCATAGACGGACTGACCCCAAAAGCCTATAGGCTGTATTCGTTTTCCGAGGCTTCAGACGATGAGCTTCAGCGCTTTGCCCTCGTTATCACCAAGGCTGATGGCGCGGAGCTCATTTACCTTGCGGATATAGCCTACGAGACCAAAGGATTCAAGACTTCGATCAACTCGATAAGGCTGGTACAAAAGGGTTCCCGCCTCAAGGAATAGGCTTGAGGCGCTACGGCAACGCGGCTTCCCCGGGGCATGCCCCGCGGAGGCTTTTTTTTACCGCAGCCTCCTGAAGGCCGGTACCCGCGGGGATACGTTAAGCGTCAGGTCGTCCCGGTCGCCGCGAGCGATCATACGGTAGCCTATGCCCGCAATCATGGCGCCGTTGTCCCCGCATAGAGAAAGCGGGGGAAAGTGAACGTCGAGCCCTTTTTTCAAAGCCAAGCTTTCCCTCAAGTAGCTATTCGCCGCTACGCCGCCGCCGGCGACGACGCGGCTTATCCCGCTGTCGCCCGCTGCCTTGAAAAGCCGCGAGAGCAGCAGGTCAATGGCGGCCTTTTCGAACGCTGCTGCTATGTTTTCGTCGCTCTTCTCGAACTGAGGATTCCAAAACCGGTCCAATTGCCGTATGGCCGCGGTTTTAAGGCCGGAATACGATACGTCGTAGCTATGGTCGCCCTTGTCCAGCTTGGGAGAAGGCAGGCTGCAGGCGCGCGGGTCGCCGCGCCTTGCCAAGGCGTCTATGGCCAGGCCGCCAGGGTAGCCGAAACCGTAGTGTTTGGCCACCTTGTCGAAAGCCTCGCCCACGGCGTCGTCTATGGTCGTGCCCATAACCCCGATATCGTCGAAGCCGTCCGCCCGGCAAATTAAGGTATGTCCGCCAGACACGATGAGGCCAATGAAGGGGTAGGGTATATCCTCGTAGAGTAGCGGCGCGTACAGATGGGCCAGGATGTGGTTCACGCCCACGAGGGGCAGGCCGCGGGACCAGGCGAGGGCCTTGGCGAAGGATAGCCCCGCGAGCAGCGAACCGGCGAGGCCCGGCTTTACCGTCACGGCTATGCCGTCTATGTCCTCAAGGCCTAGGCCAGCCTCGGATAAGGCTCGCGCTACGACATCCTGTATCCATTCGACGTGCAGCCGCGACGCTATCTCCGGCACGACGCCGTCGTAAGCCGCGTGCCTGGCTATCTGCGTGGCCACGACGTTGGAGAGTATGCGGCTGCCGTCCTCTACGACGGCGGCGGCGCACTCGTCGCAGGATGACTCAATCCCCAGTATCGTCATCGTCCATGTCCATCATGAAGCGCGCTATGGTGGAAAGGGAACAGCCCCGCTCTATGAGGCCGGGATAGAGATCGGTGAGCGTTTGGGCAAGCTCGGACGACCATACATGCCCTATCATGACCGCGTATCCGCGCTTCTCGGCTACCTTGAGGCCCTCGTTGACATACTTGATGATGGAATCCCTATCCGGGCTGTTGTCTAAAAACACTGTACGCTCCCACGTGGGCAGTTTCATAAGCGCGGCTACCGAGTGAACCACGGAATCGCCTATGGTTAACGAATCTAAGAAATAAAGGCCGGCTCGTCGAGCCTCATCGAGCACTATCGACATGCTGCGCACGTCGCTCGTCGCTTTCGAGCCCATATGGTTATTCATACCCGCCGCCCCGGGCAACTCGGCCAGGTTGGCGCGCAGTATAGCACGTATCTGATCCTCGCTCATATCCGGCCCAATGGCTCCCGGCCCCGGATCAAGCCGGTTAATCGCTTCCATGGGCTGGTGCAGCATTAATTCCTTGCCCGCCGCCCTGGTCATGATGCCCGCCCGGGCGCTATGCGGAAGGCCGGGCAGGACTGCTATGGTAAGCGGTCCGGGAAAGGCCAGAAAGGCTTCCAGCTGATGCGTATTATGCCCAGCGTCGTCGATGACGAAGATGAGCACGCCCTTAGGCTTGGCTTTTTCATGCTCTGGCTTGTCCGCGGGCTTAATGGCCGCGATCGGTTCAGCATAGGGCTTCGCGGAAGGCTCTATGTCCCCTGAACCGGCATTAAGAGGGTTTGCCGGCGTGTTCGCCGCGGCGTCTGCTCCCTGGCCTTTTTGCTCCGTGGCTACGGTATCGACGGCCTCGGCCGCTACGCGCGCGCCCGGCATCGATCGCGTGGCCGCCAATGCCAGCGCCAAAGCGCCGAAAACCATAAAGGCGCTGAGGAAGAGGGCCGTAGGGTTGTTCGTGGATCGCTTGACCCTATGCCTTCGCTGCCTTGCCATGAGGCTTTACTATACGATGGAGGGCCGCCTTAAAGCAAGCTGAGCGCCTATGGCCGGCTTACGCGCTGCCCATGTAGCTCTGGTACTCTATGGTACGCTCGCGGAGCTTACGAAGGGCCCGCTTCTCGATTTGCCGCACCGTTTCCGCGGATATGCCCATGTTCTGGCCGATAACCTTGAGCGTGCTCTTGCGCGCGCCAAAAAACTCAAAGCGGTACATAAGCACGGTCCGTTCGCGCTCCATGAGCTCTTCCAGCATGCTTATCGTATGTTCCTGGTCGCATTGGCGCTGCAGCTGGGCATCGGGGCTGTAGGTCCTGTCCTCGAATATGTCTATGACGCTGCCGCCTTCTTCTTCGTCTTTTTCGGTTTCTAGCGGCATGATGGCTCCGGACATTTCCAGCGCATCGCGTACGGCGCGTTCTTTTATGCCAAGTTCCTTGGCCACCTCTTCGTAGCTGGGTTCCCGGGACAGTATCTGCGAAAGCACGCCATGCGCCCGGTGTATGCGGCGTATAAGCTCTTCTTTGCGGTGAGGAAGGCGTATGGCCCGGCGGGAATTGACCAGGGAGCGCGTTACGGCCTGCTTTATCCACCAGGAAGCGTAGGTGGAAAAACGTACGTTCTTTCGGTAATCAAAGCGCTCGGCCGCTTTTATAAGGCCCATATTGCCCTCTTGTATCAAATCGATGAGGGCCACGTCGAAATTGGCGAATGCGCGTGCTATCTTAATAACAAGGCGCAGGTTGGCTTCTATGAGCCGCGATCGGGCGCTGTCGTCGCCGGCTTGTATGCGCATGGAGAGCTCGCGCTCTTCTTCCGCGCTTAAAAGCCGTATGCGCTTTACGTTGTCATAGTAAGACTTGAGGCTGTCGTCACTCATGATGTTCTGGCTTCGTCCTTGCATACCTATCACCTCTACATATACTACTATGCAATATTCGTGCCAAATTATATCATTGGCGGAATGTAACTGCTAATTACTTCCTTGATATATAATTACTACGGATTTATTACTCGGGCGCGACAAGCATAGCTAGGATAGTATCTTTTTTTCTACAAAAGCTCGTTATGCCTGTATGAAAAATGATAAAAAAAGCGCCCCTTATGGGGCGCTTGTGCGCTATTCCAGTAGATTAGTTCGCCAGCGGGCTTTCTATCTGCGCTTTCTGGGCGCTCGGGCTGTTCTGAGTGGGCCTATATTCGCGAATGAAGGTAAAGATGGCCAAAAGCGTAATGATGGCCACGACTAGCTTTCTCATTGGACCTCCAAAGTCCCCGCCATGATACTAGGCGCGTGTGGTTTTGGCAAGATTACGCGCGCGCGTGCTGAGCGATTTAACCTATTTGCCAAGCATTTTTAACGGATCCATGCCTATGCCGTTCTTAAACAGGCCAAAGTGCAGATGCGTGCCCGTACTGTACCCCGTAGACCCTATGAGCCCGACGGTAGCGCCTTGGCCAACGCTTTGCCCGGCGCGTACGCTTATCTTATTCAGATGGGCGTACAGGGTTTGGTATGAATCCGCGTGGCTGAGGATCACGAAGTTGCCGAAGACGGCGCTGTAGCCGGTTTCCGCTACCCTCCCACCCATGCCGGCTTGGGCCGGCGTGTTAGTCGGCGCTACGATAACAAGCCCATTGTGGAATTGGCGGACGCCGGTAAAGGGATTGGGCCGGTAGCCAAAATACGAGCTTAAGCGCCCTCGTACCGGCCAGGCTATTAAGGTTCCTAATACCTTTTTTAGCTCATGGCTCGCTAGCCGAGCCCCGGGTAAAAACAAGCTTTGTCCGGGGGTTATGGTCTGCGTCGCAAGGTCGTTGGCGTCTATGATGTCAATAATGGAAAGGCTAGCGCCTGAGGCTATAGTGGAGAGGTTTTCTCCCTTTCGTACGGTATGGATGATGCCGTCGATATTGGGAATTTTTAATACCGCGCCGGCTTGTATGCGGCGCGCATTGCCGATGCTGTTAAGGCTGATAAGCGTATCGAGGCGCACGTTAAAGCGGCGGGCTATCTGATCAAGGGTGTCATTCTTGGCTACCGTGTAGCTGCTGAATGATAAAGTCAGGGGCAAGGCCGGCATGGCGGCGCTTTCTTCCGCGAGTTCCTGGCGTCCGGAAAGGCTATCGAGTATAAGCTCAATGGAATACTGATCCTGCGGCAGGGTGAAGCCGCTCAGGTCGAGCGGCGCTTCCCAGGACAGGATAAGCGCCACGGCAAGAGCGCTTGCCGCCAACGCGGCCAAACCGAAGCCGAGCGCCTTCAGCCCGTATGCGTTTAGCTTAAAAGGGCTAGCCTTCGCCGCTGGGCCGAGGGGCTCGACGAAGAGCGATATTTCGCCGGCTAAGGGTTCTGAAACGCCGATGCCGGCTTGAGACCTTTGGGATACTAGCGGCGTATCATAAAAGAGGCGCGATCCCTCGGCCGCTCGCGCGCCTTTAGGGCGAGAGCCAGGGGCATGGGCGCGGGGCGAGATGCCGGCATTCCGTCTGCGAAGGCTATCGCCTAGGCCTTGGGCAAGCCCCGTGAGGCCGCTGAAGGCCGAAAACCCTTTGGCTCCGGGATCTCGGGCTGTGGCCGCCGGCTTGCGGCGATGTTTGATGGTCTGTTCTCCGATGACGCTTTCCATGTCCATACGATACAATATCGGAGAGATTGGCGTTTCTGTTTAGGAGCGCACCCCCTGAATCGAGGAGCTTTACCGTTCAATGCGGAAAATAAGGCGCTTGTCGCCGTTGCCGATTATACTCGCCGCCCTCTCTATAGCCTGGCTCTTGCGCGCATTCGCCCTTGACCTCTCCATAGTGCGCGGCGATTCCATGGCACCGACCGCGGTAAATGGGAACATAGCGCTTATACTGCGTTGCGCGTATGGGCTTCCTAAGCCCCTGGGAAGGGGATACCTGTGGCTTTGGAAGGAGCCTCAACCTGGTGAGCTCGTCATAGCAACGACGAATGGCGGTACGGGGCTCCGCGCCGTTAAGCGGGTGTTCGACGTGGGGCCGGCCTATCTTCGGGTAGAAGAGGGCATACTCTACGCCCGAGGGGGAGCGCTCAAGCTGAGCGCTGAAGAGCTCGGCAGCCTCCGCATACGCTATTACCTTGAGCCGGGCTTGATATTCCTTCTCGGTGATAATCCCGGATTTTCCTATGATTCAAGGAATTATGGCGCTATACCGATTGAGAATATACAGGGAAAGGTGTTACTCTTTATTCCGAACCCCTTGCAGGCCATAGGACTGCGGAAGCGCTAATCGAGGTATAGGCGAGACTTGGAAAAGCGATTTGTGCGGCACTACGTAGTCATAACCCTCCTCGGCCTGCTGGCCGCCATGGCGCTATGGAGCTATGGTTCGCTTGCGCTAAGCGCACCCTCGGTCGCCGCTTCCGCCAATCCGGTCGTAGCGGTACGCGGCTCGATATACGACCGCGAAGGCCGCCTTCTCGCCGTCGACACCGATCTGTACGACCTTTCCGGTTGGCGCCCCAGCCTGGATCAGCGCCGCATAGAGCTCTACGGAGAGCTTATGGCCGAAGCCTTAGGCGGCGAGCCATCGGCATATCTTGATATCCTCACTGAAGAGGACGGCGATTTCTTCTTCATCGCGCGCAGGATATCGGGCGAGGCTGCTCGTACCTTAGGCGCTGCTCTGGCAGAACGCAGCTTGCCTGGGCTGCGCTTCGACCGGGTGGCCGGCCGGGTCTACCCGGAAAAAGATTTGGCGGCTCACCTGGTAGGCTTCGTGGGCACGGAAAATAAGGGGCTAGCGGGGGCCGAATCGGCGTATGAACGGGAACTGGCCGCCGATCCGGCAAGCGCGCGCGGGGGCTATGCCTACGGCAATTCCGTGTTTTTGACCATAGACGCCGACCTGCAATTCAGGCTGGAAACGCTCTGCGGCGACGCGCTGCGTACCCATAAGGCCGAGGCCGTGGTCATGGTGGCCATGGACGCGAGGACGGGCGAAGTCGTAGCCTATGTGTCGCTTCCGGACTTCGATCCCAACGAATTCCTCTCGGCCGAGCGCGATAGCTGGCTCGACCGGGTAGCCATTTACGCGTACGAGCCGGGCTCGGTATTCAAGGTATTCACGATGGGCGCCGTCATGACCCTGGGCGGCATCGATGAAAAATCGTCATTCGTATGCGACGGCGCGTATGAGCGCGTAACGGCCTCCGGCGAAGAGATAGTCATAAAATGCCTAGGCGACCATGGCGTCGTCGACCTAAGCAAGATACTCGAATACTCCTGCAATTCCGGCGCCGGCCAGGCCTCGGATACGGTGAGCGCCCTCGATTTCTACGCAAAGCTTAGGGAATTCGGCTTTGGCGAACGATCGGGAGCGGATCTGTCGGGCGAGAGCCCGGGACTGTTGCGCGCGCCCGCGCTCTGGTCGGCCCGCAGCAAGCCTACCATAGCCATGGGCCAGGAAGTGCTCGTTACGGCCATACAGATGGCGGCCGCGGCCACGCCTCTGGCCAATGGCGGCATACTGCTGCGTCCGCGCACCCTCGCGCGCATCGTGGATTCGGGCGGCTCGCCGGTGCTGAGCGCCGAGCCCATACCCGTGCGGCGCGTGCTCGATGAGCGCAGCGCGAAGGCCGTGCTTGACGCCATGGAGGCGTCGGTACTCGATTCAGGCACGGGCAAAAGGGCGCGCATCGAAGACCTGCGCATGTCGGTAAAGACCGGCACGGCGCAGATGATAGATCCCCTTACCCGGCGCTATTCG
>JBFZES010000059.1:0-3028 GCA_041306725.1 Spirochaetaceae bacterium
CCCGCCGGCTATGTACGTGGTTAGCGAGCCCGCTCCGGTGGTAGAGCCGGCGTTTGTTCCGGTACCGCTGCCCGGCACGGTCGTGCGCTCGCTTTCCTTAGCCGCGGCGAGCTTATCGACAGCCATGAGCTGGGCGGGCGTAAGGATGGCATCCTCTATCTGCCCAAGCAAAAGCTTCGCGCGCGGCGGCTCGATGCGTTTGGCGTTCTTAAGCTCGACCGCTATGTCATAGAGCTTCTTAAGCTGGTCGGCCGATAAGGCCGGAACTTTGCTATCCTTTTCTATGAGGTTTAGGTAGCCGAACACCCTGCCCAGGTCGAATACTATCGCCGTTTCCTCCCGGGCCTTCTGGGTCGCCGGGTCAGGCGTGGTCTGCGCGAAGGCTCCCAGAGGCGCAAGGGCTATCAGCGCCGCGATTACCAGAATTCCACTCAACATGCGTTTCATACGATACTCCTTAATACTGTGACTGCGGCGCGGCTATTCATAGCGCAGCGCCTCTATGGGATCGAGGCGGGAAGCCCGAAATGCCGGATAACCGCCGAAAAAGAGACCGGTGACCAAGGAAAACATGAAGGCGAGCAGCACCGCGTCGGCGCTTACCACGACGGCCATGCCGCCAAAGCGGCCAAAAGCCCAGGCCGCTGCCACGCCCGCCGCTATGCCGAGCACGCCGCCGGATACCGACAGTATGACCGCCTCCACCAGGAACTGTAGGAGCACGTCGCCCGGCTTCGCGCCCAGCGCCATGCGTACGCCTATCTCGCGGGTACGTTCCGTTACCGATACCAGCATGATATTCATGATGCCTATGCCGCCCACGATGAGGCTTATGGCGGCTATGCCTCCCAGCAAAAGGGTAAAGGTGCCCGCCGTGCCCTGAGCGGCGCCAAGCACGTCCAACTGATTGGCTATATAGAAATCCGCCGCGTCCATCGACGGCAGCCCATGCTGGCGCAGCAATTCCGCCTCTATGGCCGTTTGCGCCTCGCGCATGATGGCCATTTCGGTGGCCTGTACGTTTATGGCCGCGTACTTGCTGCCGCCCGACAGGCTGCGCAGGAAGGCGCTTATGGGAATGAAGGCCTGGTTGTCCGTGGTATCGTTGCCCTTGCTCTGCATGACGCCCACTACCGTGAAGGGCTGGCCGTTCACGCGCACGCGTTCGCCGAGCGGGTCTATGTCGGGGCCAATGAGGTCGGCCGCCGCCTTGCTGCCCAGCACGATCACCGTACGCCTCGTATCCACGTCGCTCTCGCTAAAGAATTCCCCATAGGCAGGGTAGAAATTGCGCACGAGCGGATAATTCTGGTCGGTGCCTATAATGGTGAGCGAGGCGTTGCGGTTTTCATATTTTGCCTGGGCGCTCAGCGAAGACTCCGGAGCGGCCAAGGTTACGTAGTCCAGCTCGCGTATGGCCTCCAGGTCATCCTCGCTTAAGGTGGGGACTATGTTGCTCGTGTTCCGCCGCACGAGGGCGGTGCCGCGCGGCTGCCCGGAATACACGATGAGCAGATTGGAGCCGAGCGACTGCAGGCTCTCCTCCACGGCTTTGGACGCTCCGTTGCCCAGCGCGGTAAGTGCGATGAGCGAACCCGCGCCTATGAGCACGCCGAGCGTGGTAAGGAGCGAACGGCCTAAGTTGGAGCGAATGCTGCGGAGGGCCATGCCCGCGCTTTCTTTTATGGCGAATAATTTCATGCCACGTCCTCCGCGGGGCCGTCCGACACCACCAGGCCGTCAAGCACGCGCACGACGCGCCTGGCTTGGCGGGCAATGTTCATATCATGGGTGACCAGCACGATGGTGGCCCCTTCGGCGTTGAGGGTATGGAACATTTCCATTATTTCAACGCCCGTCTTCTGGTCCAAGGCGCCCGTGGGCTCATCGGCCAGGAGCACCGAGGGGCGGCTCGCCAGGGCGCGCGCTATGGCTACGCGCTGGCGCTGGCCCCCGGAGAGTTCCGCGGGCAGGTGCTTCTCCCGCCCGTCTAAGCCTACTTTGGCCAGCATTTCCATGGCCTGCTCGCGCCGCTGCTTGGCGGCAATGCCCGCGTACACCAAGGGAAGCTCAACGTTCTCCAGCGCGCTTAAGCGCGGCAACAGGTTAAAGCTCTGAAATACGAAGCCGATCTCCTTATTGCGAATCTCCGCCAGGCGGCCGCGGGACAGGCCTTGCACGGTCTCGCCGTTTATATGGTAACTGCCCTCCGTAGGCGTATCGAGGCAGCCTATGATGTTCATGAGGCTGGACTTGCCAGAGCCCGAGGGCCCTATGATAGAGACGAATTCTCCGGTGGCGATGCCAAGGGTAACCCCATCCACGGCGCGCACCGTAGTAGGCCCCATGACGTAGTGGCGCTTGATGTCGCGCAGGTCTATAACGGGCTGGTCCATATCAATTACCGCCGCCGCCGGTGCCAGGCACGCTGATAGGAATGATAGAGCTGCCGCTGGGCGTGCTGCTTACCGCCGGGGCGGCGGGCGCCGGGGCTCCGGGCAAGAGCACGAATTCTCCGAGTTCCAGGCCCTCGGTGACGATGACATTGCGGCCGTCGTCGCTGCCTATCTCTATGCGGCGCGTTTCCGGCTCGCCGCCCTCCGCCGCGGGAAGATCCACGTAGGAGCGGCCGCGTACCGTCGTCACGGCCTTGAGGGGTATGACCACGCCTTTTTCGTTGCTCACCATGAAGGTAACGTCCGCGCTCATGCCCGGCCGCAGGAGCCCATCCGCGTTATCCACGAACGCGCTTACCTTGAACACGGAAATGCTGTTCACGATATCGGCTATGGGGCTGATGCTCTGGATCTTGGACCTGAAGGACGCGTCGTCGAGCGCCGGTATGCGCACGGTCGCCTGCAGGCCTTCGCGCAACTTGCCTATGTCGTACTCGTCGACCTCGGCGCGGAATTGCAGGCGCGCTATGTCCACCCCGGTAGCCAGCTGGCTGTTGGCCGGCGCGTAATCCCCCGGGCCGAAATCGGGCTTGGACACGACGCCGGCGAAAGGCGCGCGCAGCGTAGCCTCG
>JBFZES010000060.1:0-2729 GCA_041306725.1 Spirochaetaceae bacterium
AGGACGCGGGGTATGACGAGCTTAAGGCGGCCCTGTCCGCGCTGCGCGGCCTGGACGAGGCGCAGGCGCGTATACTCGCGGGGCTTGCCTCCCCCCGCGACAGCGCGGAAGGGGAGGAAGACGCCATACCGGCGCTCTTCGCGCTCTTCACCATACTCATGGGCAACAATGCCGCGGCTATCTATTCCCCGTTTATCTTCATAGACAACGCGCAGGCTTTGGACCGGAGCAGCCGGGAATTCCTGCAGTATTACGGCAAGCACGGCGAGGCCAAGCCCTTCATACTGCTGGCGGGCAGGGAGCATAGCCAGGCCCTTAGGGACGCCTTCCCTGAGCTTAAGCCGCAGCGTCTGGCGCCGCTATCGGACGACGAGGCGCGCGCCCTGGCCCTGGCCTTTTGGCCGGAATGCCCGGAGGAGCTTCTCAAGGCCATACTGGCCCAATCGCTGGGCAACCCCCTCTTTCTGCGCGAGTACGCGTCATTCGCCAAGAAGCACCGCGACCTGTCCACCCTGCCCGCCACCATACAGACCATGTTCCTTACTTCGCTGGAACGCTATGAGCCGCCCTACCGCGATTTCATCAAGATGATGTCTCCCTTCGTGCTCAATTTCACCGAGGAAGACGCCGCCCGCGTCGTTGCCGTAGCCGGCGAGCGGGTAGCCGACAGCGGCAAGGCTTTGGAGCTCTTCGTACGCGACGGCATACTGGCCAAGAGCGGCGAGCGCTACTCCTTCGCCCTTGACGTGCTTAAGAAGGCGCTCTACGCGAGCCTCTTAAACCATAACAAGCGCCTCATTCATTGCGCTATCGCCGACCTCATGCTGGAATCGAAGCGCCCCAACCGGCTGCGGCTCCTGCACCACCTCTTGAGGGCGGAGCGCTGGCCCGAGGCGGCGGCGGTCATGCTCAAAGACCCCGCCCGCAATTACTGCTACGAATACCTTGAATACCTTGATCCCCTCTATCGCCGGCTATCCAAGGGCTCGTCCGACCAGGCCATGCAGCTGCTCATACTCAAGAGCGCCCTCCTGTTCAACGCGGGCAAGATAGACGAGGCCGAGCAGGAACTGAAGAACATCATGAAGGCGGCGGTGAGCCAGCAGAACGACAACTGCATGGGCTTCGCCTACCACATGATTTGCGCGCACGCCGCCATGTCCTACGCCTTCCAGAAGGCGCGCTTCACCGGCCAGAAAGCCCTGTACTATTACCGGGGGGCCGGCATGAGCCCGCGCAGCGTGCAGAACGTCGTACGGACGATAGCCTGGGCCGAGATCCAGAAGAATAATTTCGAGGAAGCCAAGGCGCTCGTCGACCAGACCGAGCTCATACCCGACCGCGACTCCTTCGAGCTGGCCAGCGCCAGGGCGGAGCTGCGGCTTTATTCAGGCGATTACCGCGGCGCGCTGACGGCTCTCGACCAGCAGGGCGCAAGCCCGGCCGACGATGGCTACGATGCCGTGGCGCGCTTCTTCGGCATGGACCTGCGGATAAAAGCGCTCTGGCAGCTCTGCGATTTTCCCGCTTTAGGCCAGGCCGCCCGCGACTTGCTGGCCGCGGGCTCGCTCAGCGAGTCCGTCATGGCGCAGGCCCATGCCATGGCGGCCTGTTCCCATGCGGCGGCGGGCCAGGACGAGGCCTCGCGCGACAGCTTCCTCCGCGCGGAATTCTACGCGGGGCAGATACGCAACGATTTTGACCGGGTAGACGCGCTGCGCACCCTGGCCCTGTGCCGCCTCGTATCGGGAGACGCGCGGCAAGCCGAAAGCACGGCTAAGGAAGCCCTCATACCGGCGCTGCGCCACTGCTGCTACTACCCCGCCTTTACCCTGCTCATGATTATGGTAGGCCTTGAGCTCTCGCGAGCCAAGCGCGAAGAGGCGCGTTTTTACCTCAAGGAAGCCTCGTATTTCTTTACGACGGGACTCCTCCTGCCCTACAAGGACGTGATACTCTACTATTACTACGCCTCGTCGCTTTTCGAGGGAGAAAGCGCCGAGCGCGCGCCGGGCATAGCCCGCAAGCTGCTTGAGGACGAAAAGGCGCGCATAGGCAAACCCGAACTCGTGGAAGCCTTCCTCAAGCTGCGGGGCTTCGGAGATATAGAGCGCCGGCTTTCAGGCGCGGAAGGACAGGCATAATGACCAAAAATACCGATCTCTTGCAGACTATTCGCGCCCTTCCAGGCCTTGAGAAGCTGCCTGAGGCCCATGCCGAGTTCCTTGCCGACATTGGCTCGTTCGTAAGCCTGGGGGAGCATGAACCGGCCTTTAAGGAAGACGAAGCCAGCTCGGATATCTATTACATACTATCGGGCCTCATGGAATCCCGCATGCGCGTGCCGGGTAAATTGCGCGACGAGGATGAAGGCTTTAGCACGCTTAAGTCCGGCGAATATTTCGGGGAAACGGCCTTCCTCGACTGCAGCAGGCGGGAGGCAAGCCTGGTGGCGCGCGAACGCTGCCTGCTCCTTAAGCTGGACGGCGGGGCCCTGCGCGAGCGCTGCAAGGCCGAGCCCGAGCTGGCCGCCCGCGTGTACGCCATATTGGGCCGGGTCTCCGCCCAGCGCTACCGCGACGTGTCCCTGGAGCTGCGCAACGCCGCGCCCTATCAATGAGCAGCGATACGGACGACAGGGCGCTGCTCTACGGGGCGCTCGAGCTCATAGAGGACGCCATCGCAGGAGGCTATCGCCTCGGAAGGGCGGGGGCGGCCGTCGCGGCGGG
>JBFZES010000061.1:0-10607 GCA_041306725.1 Spirochaetaceae bacterium
CCATGGGCTCCGGAGTTACGCGTTATGAAGGCGGCGTGAGCGGAGCCTACGTCGCGCCAATATTCGCCGAAGCTGCCCTCATACTCGTTAAAGCGCTGCGCCTCAATGAAAACCACCCGCCCCGCTATCTTCTCAAGGAAGTAGCGGTCGTGGGAAACGGCGAGCACCGTGCCCTCGAAGTCCTCCAAGGCATCCTCTACCGCCTCGCGCGTGGGTATGTCCAGGTGGTTGGTAGGCTCGTCGAGCACGAGGAAATTGGCCTTGAGGGCGGAGGCGCGCGCCAGCTGTAGGCGGTTAAGCTCGCCGCCTGACAGCGACCCGCAGCGCTTGGTCAGGTCATCGTAGCCGAAGAGGAAGGTAGACAGGAGGGAGAACACTTCCCTGCCCGTCGGCAGCAAGGCTAAGAAGGCTTCTTCCACGGTCTTCGCCGGGTCGAACACGCTTTGATCCTGCGCGCAGTAGCCTAGGCGCATGCTCGGGCCAACGCGTATATCAGGGCTTTCCCAGGAGCCGCGGCTAATCAGTTCTCGTATAAAGCTCGTCTTGCCGCAGCCGTTAGGGCCGACTAAGGCTACCCGCTCCCCATTTAGGAGCGTGAAGGCGGCGCTTGAAAAGAGCGTCTTTTCCCCGAAGGCGAGGCTGTAGCCCTTGACGTCCAGGGCCATATCGGCCTTGGACGCCTCTCCCTGGAAGTTTACCTTTGCGTCGCGCGAGCCTATGTCCGGCCGCTCGGCGGCGTTAGCCTTTTCGCGCGCCAGCTGGCTGCGCCGCGCGCGAAGCCGCTTGCCCCAGGCGGGGTCGGGCCTGGCCCGGGCAATTTCCGCGAATTTCCTCACGAGCGCCTCAAGGCGCTCGAGCTTCTTCCTGTCGGCCTGCCAGCGCTGCCCCTGGCCGCTCGCGTCGCGCAGCTTCTGCAGGCGGTAGGCCGAGTAATTGCCCGCGTAGCGCCTGAGGCTGCGGCCCTCCAGCTCCACGATGGAGGAGGCTACACGGTCGAGCATGCGCCGGTCATGGGATACGACCAAGACGGCGCAGGGCAGGCCCGCTATGAAGGCCTCAAGCCAGGCCAGGCCCGCCATGTCCAGATGGTTGCCAGGCTCATCGAGTATAAGCACATCGGGCCGGCCCATCATGGCCTGCGCCAAGCATACGGTATTCTTCTCTCCGCCTGAAAGCGCGGAGGCATCGACATAGGCTCGGTCGCCCAAGCCCATGCGCTCGAGCAGGCGCAGGGCGGCGTCCTCGGCGCTGTCGCCGTCCAGCGCGTCTTAGCGCTCGCGCAGGGCTCCGTACTCGGCCATCGCGGCAGCGGAACGCGCGCTATCGCCCATGGCATCGGCAAGCTCGGCCAAGCGCTCGCGCATGGCTAAAAGCCCCCTGCACAGGAACCGCGCCACCTGTTCCCCTTGGAAAAAGTCGGGGGCTTTCTGCGCTACATACGCTATGCGCGCGCCCGGCGCTAGCCGTATGCGCCCTTGATAATCGTCGTCCAAACCCGCGAGCATACGCAGGAGCGTAGTCTTGCCGCAGCCGTTCCTGCCCACGAAACCTAGCTTCTCTCCCTGCTCGATACTCAAATCGGCTTTAAGGAAGAGGGGCTCCCCGCCAAAGTCCTTCGTGATTCCCCATGCCTCGATAATCGCCATAGCCCTTCCTTTCGACCCAGGCGCCCTAGCCTCGCCAGCCCGCTAAAAAAAACCGCGCGGTCCTGACGGGCCGCGCGGCTGGGGTATACAATACTTGATTATCTCAAATATCTCTACTCTCCCCTGCGAGCGGACCTATCCCGTACGATAAGGCGCCGCTAGCGGAGCGCGCGGCGAGTACGGTGCTAAGGTCTATCGCGGAAAAGCGGGACATCATAGCCGAAAGTTTAGCATAGCCGCGCATAGCTTCGCAAGCCGCGTTTACAGGCCCAAGAGAAGGCTCACTTCATCCTCGCTGCGCGCATTGAGTATGTCGTCGCGCCGCGTCTTGTCGCCTAAGGCGCTGCCTATCCCGGCCAGGAACTGCATATGGGATTCCGGATGCTTTTTAGGCGAAACGGACAGAACGATGATATGGGTAGGCTCGCCGTCGAGGGACTGGAAGTCCATGCCGCCCCGCTTTATGCCTATGGCCGCAGCCAGGCGCTCTACTCCGTCGGTCTTGGCGTGCGGCACCGCTATGCCGTGCTGCATGCCGGTGCTCATGGAGCGCTCGCGCTCCATGATAGCCTCTTCGGCCAGAGCGCGGTCGCTTATCTTTTCCGCCTTCTCGAGGGCGTCGAGCAGCTCTTTTATCACCGCGTCCTTCGTTTCGCCCTTTAGGTCCAGCAGTATGCACGAACGGTCTATGACCTTGGCCTCGGATGGCATGAGGGGGGCCGATTCGGGCAAGAGGACTTTGGACAGGCTCGCGGGATCGAAATCGCTCTTGAGCTTACCGAAGCTGTTGTTGAGGGCGGCCACGGCCTCGAATACGGAGGTAAGCACCACGGGCATGGTAGACCGCGAGGCCTGCACGGCCAGGATTTCCCCGTCCAGCCTCATGGAGAACACCATATCGGCCTTGCGCACCTGCGCTATGCCCTCCTCTATGCCCATGGTACGAACGTAGAAGCCTTCCGACTGAAGCTGATGCTCCATGGTGTCGGTTACCAGGAGGGCAAGGTCCTCGGAGGGAAAGGGAAATTCAAAGGAGAGGGACTCTCCTACCGCCACGTTCTTCTTAGTACCTGGCAGCGGCGACTTTAGGGCAAGATTAAGCGCGGATGGCGCGATTATGGTGGTAAGCAGGGTCATCATGATGGCCATGCCGAAGGCCTGGGCGTTGAGCACGCCCGACGCTATGCCTATGCCGGCGATGATAAGGGCTACCTCGCCGCGAGGCACCATGCCTACGCCTATGCGCGCCGCTCCGCGCAGGTTAAAGCCCACGAAGAGCGCGGGGATGCCGCAGCCTATGACCTTGGACAGCACGGCCAGCGCCGTGAATACGAAGCCGCCGATAATAACCGTCGGGCTTAAAAACTGCCGCACGTCGACGAGCATGCCCATGACGGCGAAAAATACCGGCACGAAGAAATCATAGAGCACGTGTATCTTGTCTATGATAATGTGGCTTATATCGGTCTTGGAAAGCGCGAGCCCCACGATATACGCGCCTATGATCATCGCCAGGCCCTCTTTTTCGAAGACGCCCGCTATGATAAGCGCCAAGCCCAGGGACAGTACGGTAAAGGCGCTGGCATGCTTAAAGCGCTTAAGCACGGAGGCTATACGCTTGGCCAGCACGAGGCCCAGCACGGTAAAGCCCAGCCAAATGCCGAAGGCGCGCACGGCTATGAGCCCTACCTTGCCCCAATCCATGCCGCCGCCGCTTATTTCGCCGACGGCGGCTATGCCCATGACCACGGCCAGGAAAATGATGCCCAGCACGTCGTCGAATACCGCGGCGGCGATTATGGTGACGCCCTCGGGGCTGTCCATTTTTTTGCGGTCGGATAGAATGCGCGCGGTAATGCCCACGCTCGTTGCGGTAGACATAATGCCCAAGAACAGGTTCCCCGGCGCCATGAAGCCGCCGCCGAACATGGCTAGTCCCAAGAGGTCGCCCACCAGGAAGGAGGCTATGACGCCTCCTATGCCTACGACGCCGCCGGCCACGGAATATTTCAAGAAAAGCGACAGGTCGGTCTCAAGGCCGGATTCGAAGAGCAGGATAATCGAGGCTATGGTAGCTATGCCGTAGAGCTCGGGGCTTATGGGCAACTCCGCGCCAAGGGCCCCGGTAGCGAAGAGTCCGGCGGGAAAGCCAGGGATGGCAAGGCCTCCGAGGGCGTACGGGCCAATTGCCACGCCGGCTAAGAGCTCGCCGAGCACGGAGGGCATCTTGAGCTTTTGCGCCGCTATGCCGCCCAATTTCACGACGAAGAGCACCACGCCTATCTGTATGACCAGGGCTGTTTGTATTTCCATGACCGATCCGGAAGACGAGGCGAAGGCTGGAAGGGCAAGGGCTACAAGGATAAGGGCGAGCAAAACGGGGCGTAGCTTCATAGCAACTCCTTGCTTGCGTACGCGCTCGAACGCATAATTGCGCACGATAACGCAAGCTTTGCGACATATTATAAGATATACTGGAGCTTATGCAAGCGCTAGGAGGGTATTTTTATGGTTGCGAGCCGCGTTTCGCTCTCGCCTATGAGCCAGGCCCTATGCTGCTTAGGCCTAAAATCGGGCGGCACCGAGTACGCGCTTATGTCCCGCACGGCGCAGCCGGGAAGCAACGCGCCGTCAAACTCAAGCTTCCGCGAATTAGTGGAGAAGAGTATGAAGCCATCCGGCGATAAAACGGCAAGGCAGTCCCGCACGAGTTCTGGCCAATGCCTGTTCACGTCGAGGAAGCCTTCCATTTTTTTCGAATTGGAGAAGGTAGGAGGGTCGAGCACGATGATATCGTAGAGCGAGCCGCGGGCCCGTTCATCGCGCAGGAAGGCTTGGGCGTCGGCGCGGACGGCGCGATAGCGCTCTTCGGGCAGGCCGTTAAGGCGGATATTGTCATCGGCCCAGGCTATATAGTTATTCGAAAGGTCGACCGCGCAGAGCTCGCTCGCCCCGCCCGCGAGCGCGTATACCGAGAAGCTGCCCGTATACGCGTACAGGTTCAATACCCGCTTGCCCGGAGACTGGGCGCGGACGAGGGCGCGGCTAGGCCTGTGGTCCATAAACAGGCCGGAATCCAGGTAATCGCTGAGGTTCACCAGGAATTGCAAGCCCTGCTCGCGCACGACGCGGCTCACGTTGCGCTGGCCTTCTTTTTCGTACTGCTCCTCAAGGCCGAGTTTGCGGCGCGTCTTTATGAAAATAAGGCCTGGCGATATGGACAGGGCCTCAGCGGCCGCCTCCTTCATAAGGGCAAGCCACGCGTCCTCCTCAAGCGGATCTTTCTCGTAGGGGCGTTCATAATGGTAGAGTATGGCCGTATCGGCGTAGCGGTCGAGGGCTAGCGGCACTTCGGGTATGTCGCGGTCATACACCCGATAACAATCCGTATCGTCGCGCTTGGCCCACTTGCGCAGGTGCCTGTCGCGCTTTATGAGGCGATTCTTAAAAAAGTCCCGTTGCTCGAGTTCTTTGGCTTCCGCCACGTCAGGCGAGCCGTTCCCTGCGCATCCGGCATTTTATGGAGAGCATAGCGTAGCCGGAAGAAAGGTCCTCGTTTTGGACGACTACGTCCTCGGGAACCTTGAGCTTTACGTTCGTGAAGTTCCATAGCGCCTTGATGCCATTGGCTATAAGCACGTCCGCTACTTCCTGGGCGGAGCCGGAGGGCACGGTGAGCACGGCGGTAAGCACGCCCAAGGCCGGCACGCGCGCGGGAATATCTGCCATGGCGTAGACGGGCATATCGTAGATGGAGCCTCCGGCTTTCTTCGCGTCGGCGTCGAAGGCGGCGACAATGTGGAGGCCATGCTGCCTGAAACCGGGAAAGCCCATAAGCGCGCTGCCAAGATGGCCGGCCCCTACGACCACGGCGTCTACGCGGCGGTCCCAGTTAAGATAGGCTTCAATGGCCTCTACGAGGGGCTTAACCGGGTATCCGCGCTTAGGCTTGCCGCTTATGCCGGTTATGGAAAGGTCTTTGCGTACCTGTATGGGTTCTAGGCCGAGTTCGGTAGCGATAAAAGTACCGGAAAGATACTCGTCGCCGCTTTCCAGGGCCTGTTTCGCTATAAGCAAGTAGGACGGAAGTCTGCGAACGGAAGGGGCATACGATACTTTGATCTTGTTCATTGCTTTGTCCTGTGATAATGACTATATCCGCCGGCAACGGAATACGCTTTATCACGATAAAGCTAAAAAGCACTAAAAGTCAAGAAAAGACCGCTTTACGCCATACGAATAGCGTTTTTTTTCGCCAATAGCCTAGCCGCGCAAGGCAAAGGGCATAAAAAAAAGCCCCGTGGAAAAAGGAGGTAAAACCACGGAGCTTAAACATCACCCTAAAGTGACGCTTGTATTAATATACATAGTGTACCGGTTTTATGCAAGGCTTCTGCATGCTCTCGTTTATATGGAGGAATCGCCTTCAAAGCTCAGAAAAAGCGCTATCCAAGCGCCACACTTCGTGCTATTTTTATTGCAAATAGCGAGTAAATGTATAAGCATTAGCTTAGGAGAGAACAAAATGAGAATTACGACCAAAGGACGCTACGCCTTGCGCGCTACCTTAGCCTTGGCTAGGCTTTCAGACGGGCAAAAACCGATATCCATCAAGACTATTTCAGAAGTGGAAGCTATTTCGCCTGAATTCCTTGAGCAAATTTTCTTTAGGCTCAGAAAATCGGGCATGATATCCTCGGTTCGCGGTCCTGGAGGCGGCTTTTTCTTCTCGAAAGCGCTCGATAAGATCAATTTGAAAGACATACTCGAGGCATCGGGCGAAGGCCTGGGCATCGCTCCTTGCATATGCGGCAAAAAAAGCGACTGCGAGCGCGAGGACGATTGCGTGGCCGGCGCGGTATGGCGAAGCCTGGGCAACCATATGGATAGCTTCCTTGAAGGCCAGACCCTAGCGGCCATGCTGGTCATGCCTCCTTCTCTGCTTAACGAAAGAGCCTAGGGCCCGGCCTACTCCCCGTCGGCGTAGGCTTCCATGGCGCGCCGCTCCCCGTCATCAATAATGCCCAGCTCAAAGCAGAGGGCGAAGAGTTCGCGCACGTGGAAGAAGGAAGCCACGGCTACCCCCTGGGCTTCCATATCGATACGGCCCTGCCTGCCCCGCTCTATAAGCACGGCCAAATCCTCGACGATGAGGCCTTCGGCCCGCAGTATGGCAATGGCCTCAAGCTTGGACGCGCCGGTCGTAATCAGGTCGTCGAGGAGCAATACGCGCTCGCCCGGCTTAAAGGCCCCCTCCACCCTATTGCCCGTTCCGTGATCCTTAACCGGCATACGGGGCCATATCATGGGCTTGCGCAGCTTCATGGCGGTGGCCGCGGCTAAGGGCAGGGCCGCCGCCGGTATGCCCGCTATGCGATCGAAGGACAGTCCCGCCGCCGCGGACGCGTAGGCGCTCGCTATGTCGTCCAGCAAGGCCATATCCGATATGACGCGCCGCAGGTCCACGTAAAAGGGCGATACCTTGCCGCTCTTGAGCGTAAAGCTGCCCGTCTTGAAACAGCCGGTATCGATAAGTCCGCGCATGATGCGGCGCTTGAGCGCGGCGCGCGGGTCAAAGCCGGCCCACTGGCCGCCTTTAGGGCCTAAGGCCGCCGCCCTTCCCTCGGCGGCTTCTCCGGCTTGGCCATAGGCTTTTCGCATGGCGTCGACGAGGGCGCGGGCGGCCGCCGCCGGATCGGGCGCCTCCGCTACGGAGCGGGCAGCCACGGGCAGTATGCCAAGGCCGTCGGCACGCGCGCCGGCTTTCCAGGCTTCCGCTATATCGCCGCCCTGCGCTCCTATGCCGGGAGCCAGGAGCCAGGCGTTCGGCGCGGCCGCCCGCACCGCCTTTAGGCCTGGGATGTCATTCCCCGCGGCCACGAGCCCCACCCGGTCCGACCAAGAGCTAGCCTGTGCCGCTACCGCCTCGTAGAGCTTTTCGCCTCCCACGAGCAGGTCCTGGAAGATAGGGGCGCCGGGGTTGCTCGTCCGCGCCAGCACGAAGACCGCTTTATCAGGATAGGCAAGGAAGGGATCGACCGCGTCGCGGCCCATATAGGGATTCAGGGTAACGGCGCCTGCGCCGAGCCGGCCGAAGCAGGCGCGGGCATACGCTTCGGCGGTGGAACCTATATCGCCGCGCTTTGCGTCGAGGATAACGGGCGCTTCCAGGGGTATGGCGGCTATAAGCTTCTGAAGCCAGTCCATACCCGCCCCGCCATAGGCCTCGTAGAAGGCGCTGTTAGGCTTATAGCAGGCGGCGTAGGCCAGGGTGGACTCCACGAGGCGCATCGACCGGTCGTACAGCGCCTGGGGCCCCTCGCCCGCCTCGAGCCTAGGGTCCAAACCCACGCAAAGCAGGCTGCCCTTCGCGCGCCATGCGCTTTCTATCGCGGCAAAAAAATCCATGGAGTGCCTCCCTGTGGCGGCCAGCGGGCCGGCTCACCATAGCATGGGCTCGTTTATCTGGTCAAACGCGCTATAGTATGGATAAGGCTTTACATTAGTCAGACGCTAATCTTTTTTCCCCTATGCAAGGCCATGGTTTTTTGACTATTTTGGACTATAATCGTAGCGTGCCGTATTTGGCAGCGCACAGCCTGATATGGGCCGCCCGTTCAAGGAGGAACCCGATAATGAGAAGATTTACCGTCGTTATATTGGCCATATTGATCGTAGGAGCCTCGGCGTGGGCCGAGGACGATGGAGGCTTTAAGTTCCAGGCCGGCATAGTGCTCGGCACCGACGTTATCGTCATACCGGGTACCGACCAGACGGAAACCTGGAACGTGCTGGGCTTCCAGCCCGACCTTGGCTTTGGCAAATTCGGCATAGGCTTTGACCTAAGCATGCATTTCCAGCTGGGCTCCACGGGCGGAGAAGCCCTGGTCGTCTATCCCGGAGACTGGGTGCCCGACTACGAAGGCTCGGGCAAGAAGTTCCTTGACCTGTACCTGCCCAAGATCATGTACCTGCGCTACGGCTTCCGGGGCGATCCGCTCTTCGCCAAGCTGGGCTCGGTGGACGACCTTACCCTGGGCAACGGCTTCATCGTGGGCAATTACTCGAACACGAAATTCCTGCCCAGCCAGCGCATATTCGGCCTGCAGCTCAACCTCGACGGAGAAGTCTTCGGCTTCCCCTACGTAGGCATAGAGCTCCTTACGGGCAACCTTGCCCAGCTCGACGTTATGGGCGGCCGCTTCTTCGTTCGGCCCCTCTTATCCACCGGCCTTCCCATACTCGAGGACCTGCAAGTAGGGGCTACGGTAGCCGTCGATACCAAGCCTGAGCTCTACATAGCGGAGGCGAACGTGCAGGGCAATGGCGCGGTGGCCGTGTACGGCGCCGACCTCTTCCTGCCCCTCATCAAGAGCAAGGCCTTCCCCCTCGCGGCCTTCAGCGAGCTGGCCTTCCAGCCCAAGGGGCGCACGGGCTTCATGGTTGGAGCAGGCGGCCGCCTGGCAAGCGTGATTACCTACGGCGCTCAGATACGCGCGCTTAGCGCGGGCTTCATACCCGTATACTTCGACGCCAACTACGACCTGTTCAGGGCCGTTAAGTCCGACATCATGGAGACGAGCCCTTCAGGAGACGGCACGGTGGGCTGGCTGGCCAAGGCCGGCGCGAGCCTCTTCAACGACAGCGTATTCTTCGACATAAGCGTGGACGGCCCCTTCCAGGCCATACCCGCGGTAGCGACGGCCAACCCCGCCGAGTATCCGCACATACGGGCCGTAGCCGGGGTGGGAGAGGGGCTCTTAGGCAGCTTCTTCTTCGACTTCTCCTACGACAAGTACTTCATAGGCAAGGCTAACGCCTTCTGGGAAGACCTTGTCGACCCGACCGACGCGGTCATAGGCGCGGCGGTGAACTTCAAGAGCGGCGCGGCCGTGTTCACCCTGCTCTACAACCTGCGCTACAACCCGGCTACCGGGGACTTCGACATTACCTCGAGCCTGCAGAGCTCGATTAAATTCTGACGGCTATGAGGAGGAAGAGCATGAAAACCAGATCATTCGTCTTTGCGCTGCTTATTTTGCTCTGCGGAACGGCCATGGCGGCCGCGCAGAGCCAGAGCCTTATACTCGAGTACGTGCAGGGCAACGACCTGACCGTAACCGATCCTAAGGGCACGGTGTTCACCTACGCCTCCGGCGGCATATTCGAGGGCGACGCCCTCGCGGCGGGCACCATACTGCGCACCGGCCCCAGCACCACGGTAGAGCTCAGGCTCAAGCCCAACGGCACCCTGGTAAAGATAGCCAAGGGCACCACCTTCCGCATAGAAGGCCTGGCAACCCCGCAGGATAACCGCAACGGCTTTACCCTCGTGGCGGGCAAGATACGCGCCGTGGCCGCCAAGGGCTCCACCTACGATATATACACCGCGAGCACCGTGGCCGGCGTGCGCGGCACCGACTTTACCATGTCGTACCAGGAAGGCCGCAAGGCCATGCTCCTCGTGGCCAAGGGCGCCGTGGAATTCGGCCGCCGCGGCCCGGCGGGCGAGATGCTGGACGCCTTCTTCGTGAACGCGGGCCAATTCGCCGACTTCTTCGGCGGCTTCGTGGCGCAGAATTTCAGCGACGAGATCTTTAACGAGGAATATAGCGAGCTTGAGGTCGATCCCAGCCGCCTGCCTCCCGAAGATGCCGAAGCGCCCGCGGCGGAAGCCGGCGATACCGAGGGCGAGGGCGCCGATGAAGGCGATACCGACGGCCTGGCAGAGCTCGGCGAGGGCGAAGAGGCCCTCGGCGAAGAGCCTCCCATAGCCCCCGGCGTCGATCCGGACAGCCCCTTCGTAACCTGGCTGCGCGAAGCGCTCGGCATGGAGATAGGCTCTATCACCATAAACGGCGAGACCTACGCCAAGGCCGTCATACAGCCCACCAGTAACCTGGGCAAGCTCAAGATGGCCCTGTACCTGCCCATTATCTACCAGAAGAACATGTTCGACCC
>JBFZES010000062.1:0-4328 GCA_041306725.1 Spirochaetaceae bacterium
CTCCGGTGCCTCTCCTAGCCATCGTGCGCGAGGGCGAGGTACTGGTGGACATGGCGGCCCTGGCCCTTGAGGATCCGGCCCTCGTCGCGGACAGCATACGCTGGGGCCTTGAAAAGTCGGAGAGCCTCCTTGCCGCCTCCAAGCGCTTAATGGATCGCAAACAGGCAAAGGCCGGCGGCGTTAAGCCGGCATGAGGGTAATTGGCACGGCCGGCCACGTCGACCACGGCAAGACCGCCCTTATAGAAGCCCTTACCGGCATGGATGCCGACCGGCTGCCCGAAGAGAAGGCGCGCGGCATGACCACGGACTTAGGCTTCGCCTGGTACGAGGACGAAGGCGGGCAGCCCATAGGCGTCGTGGACGTGCCCGGCCACGAACGCTACCTGCGCAATATGGTGGCCGGGGCCTGGGGCCTCGACCTGGCCCTGCTCCTCGTAGCGGCCGACGACGGATGGATGCCGCAGACCGAGCTCCACGCTTCCATACTCGCCTCGCTGGGCATAGCGGGCCTCGTGGCCGTCATAAGCAAGGCGGACCTAGCCGACGAGGCTAGGCTCGATGAACTGGAACAGGCGACTCTTTGCCATTTACATAGGCTCTTTGGCCGCGGCGCGCCCGTGCTTCGCGTATCGGCTACGAAGGGCGCCGGCATAGCCGAGCTTAAGGCTGCCATACGCGAAGAACTGCGCTCGCTGCCCACGCAGTCGCCGGCCAAGCCCTACTATTACCTGGACCGCAGCTTCAAGGCCCGCAGCGGAGGCACCGTGGTAACGGGCACGGTACGAGGCGGCCCCATAGCGGCGGGAGACAGGCTTACGCTCTGGCCCCGCGGCGAATCGATAAAGATCAAGGCCGTTCAAAGCTACCGCGTAGGCCGACAGCGGGCGGAGGCAGGCAGCCGCGCGGCCCTTGGCGTGCCCGCCCTCAAGGACGAGTACGCGCGCGGCCAGCTCCTTGCCGACCCGGCGCTGAATCCCCTCTGGGGAAAAGACTTTATCTGTAAGCTCTTGCCCCTGCCCGGGGGCGACGCCCTCTGTCCAAAGGACAAAAAAGGAAGGCCGTTCATACGGCCCGGGGTAGAGGCAGAATTGGCGCTCGGCAGCGCCAAGACCGACGCCACGCTCTGGCCCATAAAAGGCGGGGACTTTCTGCGCATACGCGCCGCAGAAAGCGTGGCCTGCCCCCCGGGCTTTCCCTTCGTGCTCTTGCGCAAGGGAGGGGCAGCCCTCATAGGCCGCGGCCTTGCCCTTTCCTCCGGCTCAGGCGGCGCGAGGGACCTAAGCTCGCCGAGCGGCCCTGAGCGCGAGAGCCGCCGTAGCCTTGGCGATAGTCTACGCCAGGCAGACGATGCCGCCGTAGCCTTGCGCGAGGCCGGGCTTAAAGGAGAAGAAGGCGCCATTTTAGCCGCCATGGTCGAGCTGTACGCGCGGGAGCACGGGGAACTGTCGTCCTACCCGGGCCTTGAAAGCCTGTCGGAGGAAGCGCTCGCGGCGGCTGGCTTGGTAAAAACCGGTCAGGCCCTCGTCGCGCGGGAGCGCTATGCGTGCCTCGCGGCGGCCCTCCAGAGGCTCGCCACCAAGCCGGGGGGCATGAACAGGGCGGAGGCGGACTCGATGGCGGGGCTTCCCTCCGCCATCGTAAGCGCCGCGCTTGATGGCCTTGAGCGCGAAGGGGTTCTCGTTAAGGAAGGCTCCTCGTGGAAACGCCCGGGCGCGGAATCGGAACTGAGCCCCGCGCAGAAGCTGCTCCTTGCGCGCCTTACGGCCGCGGGCAAGGAAGGCCTTGAGCCGGGCAAGAGCGCCCCGAGTTCGGAAGCGGCCGCGCTCAAGGCGCTGTGCTCGCTGCGCAAGGCTCAGGTGCTTGAAGGCGGGATTTTCCTGGAACGGAAACTGTATGACGCCCTCGTGGCCGCGACCCTGCGCGGCAGGAAGCCCGGAGAGCGCTTTGGCTTAAGCGAGGCCAAGGAGCGCACGGGCTTATCGCGGAAATACATACTGCCCTTGCTCAATAAAATGGAAAGCGAAGGCTACGTGAAGCGCTGGAACGACGAGCGCATGGTTATCAAGCTGCCCTGAATCGGCTTAGCAGGCTAGCCGGGGCAGGCAGCGGCGGCCCGCGCTTAAGCCTCCAGCGTAGCGCGGCGCGCGGCGGCGCAGGGCACGCGGCAAGCCTTATACTCGATAAGCTCGTCCACGCAGCGCATGAATTGCGGTATGCAATTGCAGTAAAGGCTGTAGTAGACGCTGCGCCCCCGGCTCTCGTCCACGACGACCCCGGCATTCTTGAGCACGGTAAGATGCTTTGAAACGGTGGATATATCGGAGCCCACGATTTCGGTTAGTTCGCCAACGTTTTTAGGCTGGCTCGCTAGGGCCTCGAGTATCATCATCCTGCTCGGGTGCCCCATGGCCTTGAATACCCTGGCCCGCTCGGCCGCCTTATGGCGCATCTTTTCTTCCATCGGTCCATACTGCGCTTCTTTTTGCTCGCGGTCAAGGCTTTTATCAGGTTTAATATATATATATAACCGCCTTAAAACGGCAGCCCTCGCCCTCGCCCGCCCCTCCCCAAAACGCTCGCTATCTTATATAATCGGATCCATGGCCACCTACGACGACAAGAAGATTATCTACAGCATGTACAGGGTTTCCAAGAAGCACGGCGTCAAGCAGGTGCTCAAGGACATATCCCTCAGTTATTACTATGGCGCCAAGATAGGCGTCATAGGCCTCAACGGCTCGGGTAAATCGAGCCTCCTCCGCATACTCTCGGGCGCGGACGCCGAGTTTAACGGCGAGACGAATTGCGCCCCCGGCTACACCATAGGCTTCCTAGAACAGGAGCCCCACTTGGCGGATGGCAAGACCGTACGCGAGGTCGTGTCGGAAGGCGTGCAGGAAGTCGTCGATCTCCTTAAGGAGTTCGAGGAAGTGAGCGAGGGCTTTGGCGACCCCGACGCCGACTTCGACAAGCTGGCCGACAGGCAGGCGAAGCTCCAGGAGAAGATAGAGGCGGCCGACGGCTGGAACCTCGACACCAGGCTCGACGTGGCCATGGAAGCCCTCCGCTGCCCGCCGGCCGACCAGGTCGTGGATGTGCTGTCGGGCGGCGAACGCCGCCGCGTGGCGCTCTGCCGCCTGCTCCTTAAGAAACCCGACATACTGCTCCTGGACGAGCCTACGAACCACCTGGACGCCGAGACCGTCGCCTGGCTCGAGCGCCACCTGCAGCAGTATGAAGGCACGGTCATAGCCGTTACGCACGACCGCTACTTCCTCGATAACGTGGCCGGCTGGATACTCGAGCTGGACCGCGGCGAAGGCATACCCTGGAAGGGCAATTACTCAAGCTGGCTGGAGCAGAAGCGGGACCGCCTGGCCATGGAGGAGAAGGGCGACTCCGCCCGCGCCAAGACCCTCGAGCGAGAGCTTGAGTGGGTGCGCATGAGCCCCAAGGGCAGGCACGCCAAGAGCAAGGCGCGCATAAGCCAGTACGAAAAGCTCCTGGCCGACGGCGAACGGGAAAAGGTGCGGGAAACTAAGCTGGTAATTCCGGCAGGCCCGCGCTTAGGCCAAGTGGTCATTGAGGCGCAGAAGCTTACCAAGGCCTACGGCGACAAGCTCCTGTTCAAGGACATGGATTTTACCATACCGCCGGGCGCTGTCGTGGGCATCGTAGGCCCCAACGGCGCGGGCAAGACCACGCTCTTTAAGCTCATTACCGCCATGGAAAAGCCGGACTCCGGCGCCGTTCGCTTAGGCGACACGGTCAAGCTGGCCTACGCCGACCAGATGCGCGCGGGCCTGGACCCCGACAAGACCGTATGGGAGCAGCTGTCAGACGGCCTCGATATCATCAAGCTAGGCGGCAACAAAGAAGTGAACAGCCGCGCCTACTGTTCCTGGTTCAACTTCTCCGGCGGCGACCAGCAGAAAAAGGTGGGCGTGCTCTCAGGCGGCGAGCGCAACCGGCTCAACCTGGCCGTCATGCTCAAGGAAGGCGCCAACGTGCTGCTCCTCGACGAGCCTACCAACGACCTGGACGTGAACACCCTGCGCGCCTTGGAGGAAGCCCTGGACGAGTTCGCCGGCTGCGCCCTCGTGGTAAGCCACGACCGCTGGTTCCTCGACCGCGTGTGCACCCATCTTCTAGCCTTTGAAGACGGCGAGGTGCTCTGGTACGACGGCAACTGGTCCGAGTACGCCGAATACCGCCGCGAGAAGCTCGGCCACGACGCCGACAGGCCGCATCGCTACGTATACAGGAAACTGGAACACTAATAGAGGCCGCCGCGATCAATGACAGCGCGGCCTGTCGGCGTCCACA
>JBFZES010000063.1:0-8178 GCA_041306725.1 Spirochaetaceae bacterium
GCCCCGGCCCGGCCTAACTGGGGGCCGGCTCCGCGCCGCGACTCCGGATGGGCCTTGGCCAGCGCGGAGACCCGCTCAACGGCCAGCTCCCGCGGGCTTAGGCCCTCCGCCCAAGCGCCCAATACGGAAGAGAGTATGGTTAAGGCTAGGAGGAACGTTCGTATGGCGCGCATCGCTGTACGCGATCTTAGGCCGTGGCTAAAGTACCGTCAATACCGTTTTACATGTTAAGCGCGATCGGCTATACTCCATGCTGCACAGGAAACAAAGCCGATACTACGATCGGCACAGTACGGTTCATCCGGGAGCGTCCAATCAATGGGTTCGCAGGAACGCAAGGCAATAATAGAACTACCCGTTAAAGTGATACTTACCGAGGTAGGTACGACCTTCTTCATCAAGAACCGCAAGAACCTGCAGAAATTCAAGCTTGCCGACAGCCAGGAAGAGTACGGCATCCTTATGGATAAGTTCACGCCGTCGAGCCTCCAGCGCATGATGCTCATCGATTACGTGTCCAAGATAGAGATATCCAACAGCGAATTCGTGACTATACGCCAGGAAGTGATGGACATAGCCAAGCTCATCACCTACTCCATGCTCTACAGGCAGTATGACGCCTACATATTCCAGCGCGTCATGGCAAGCGATGTCATCAAGAACTGGAACCGCAAGAATCCCGCCAACATCATAGACGATAAGACCAAGATCAACGAATCCTTCCTCCAGAACGTGATTAAGGAAAAAGAACACGATATAGGCGACATAAAGCAGTCCATCCTTGCTCCCATGTACGCGTTCATCAGTAGGAATTCGAGCCTTCTGCCCGAAGAAAAGAATATACAGCTCTTGCTTTCGGAAAAATTCCTTAATAACCTGCGGCCTTTTATATGGTTCATCATAGCCAAATTCAAGGGCCTCGACGGGTACGAGACCCTCATCAAGGACATACGCACGAGCCTGGCCGAATATATGGAAAAAGCCAAGATAGCCGAATACCTGGCGCTCAATATCATGGAGCTGGCCACCAACGCCGAGAACTCCAACTTAAAGCGCGAGGCAAAGGCCATCTTCAAGGGCGCCGTGGATATGAACTCCGTGCTCTTCGATCCCAACGTGCGCAGGCAGGTTATAGAGTCCCTGCAGCGCAAGGGCGAGCTCGTCTATCTATCCTGGAAGCTCGGATCGCGCGGCTCGTCCATAGGCACGCAGGGCAAGCTGTCCGTAACTATTTATAACAAAGAATCCGAGTATGAAAAAATGAAAGAGGCCATAGACGAGAAAAAAAGCGCCGACTTAAAAAAACGCAGCCTGCAGGACTTCTATAAGGACCTGCCCGACGGCGAGGCGAATACCGAACTGGGCCTGTACTACCTATCCTACCTTTCCGAAGCCTGCGAAAAGGTGAACATCAAATACGAGTCGCTGGTAAATCAGATATCGGGCTCCGATCTTACCGTTATCAGCCTTATCATAAACCTATAACAGGTTTTGCGTACTCTGCGGTTTATTGACAGAAACAGACGTTTCATATAGTTTTTCTTTACGAATGGAGGATTATACCCTATGGCGAAGGTTAAGTATGTGTACTTCTTCGGCGCTGGCGAGGCCGAAGGCGATGTAACGATGAAGGAATTGCTCGGCGGCAAAGGCGCCGGCCTCGCGGAGATGACCAAGATCGGCCTGCCCGTTCCCGCCGGCTTCACGATCACTACGCAGGTATGCGACCTGTACTACAAGAACAATAAAAAGTATCCTGAAGGGCTCAAGGAAGAGGTCGAGAAACACCTCAAGAAGCTCGAAAAGGCCGCGGGCAAAAAGCTCGGCGACCCCAAGGACCCGCTCCTCGTATCGGTGCGCTCCGGCGCGGCCGTATCCATGCCCGGCATGATGGAGACCATCCTTAACCTGGGCCTTACCGACGCCTCCGTGGAAGGCCTGGCCAAGAAGACCGGGAATCGCCGCTTCGCTTTGGACGGCTATCGCCGCTTTATCATGATGTACGGCTCCACCGCCATGGGCATAGAGCGCGAACTGTTCGACGAGGCCTTCATGGCCCTCAAAGAGGCCAAGACCCGCAAGCGCCTGGGCGTCAAGCCCGAGCTCAAGGTAGCGGATACCGACGTAAACGAAGAGGAGCTGGGCGAGCTCATCAAGACCTTTAAGGCCATCTATAAGAAGCACATAAAGAAGGACTTTCCACAGGACCCCACTGAGCAGCTCTGGGGCGCCGTAGGCGCCGTATTCGGCTCCTGGATGGCCGACAAGGCCGTCACCTACCGCAAGGTGGAAAAGATCCAAGGCGCGGTCGGCACCGCCGTGAACATCGTGCAGATGGTGTTCGGCAACATGGGCGATACCTCCGGCACGGGCGTATGCTTCACCCGCGACCCCAACACCGGCACCAATGAATTCTATGGCGACTACCTGATCAACGCCCAGGGCGAGGACGTGGTGGCCGGCATACGCACCCCCATCAAGCTGTCAGACTTCGAGGCCAAGGACCCCAAGGCTTACAAGCAGCTCATGGCCGTGCGCAAGACCCTCGAGAAGCATTATAAAGAGATGCAGGACCTCGAATTCACCGTCGAGGAAGGCAAGCTCTACATGCTCCAGTGCCGCACCGGCAAGCGCTCCCCAGGCGCTTCCTTCAAGATAGCGGTCGACATGGTGAACGAGAAGCTCATCACCAAAGAGCAGGCCATAGCCCGCATAAAGACTTCCGACATAGAAGGCATCTTCTACCCCGCCATAGACAAGTCCCAGGCTAAGAACCTTAAGGACAGCTTTATCGTACAGGGCATAGACGCCGTTCCCGGCGCCGCCTGCGGCAAGGTCGTGTTCAACGCGGCCCGCGCCGAGGAGCTGGCCGAGAAGGGCGAGAAGGTAATCCTGGTACGCAAGGAAACCAGCCCCGAGGACGTGGGCGGCATGCACGCCGCGCAGGGCATACTTACCGCCACCGGCGGCAAGACCAGCCACGCGGCCGTAGTGGCCCGCGGCTGGGGCAAGTGCTGTATCGTTGGCTGCGAGAAGCTCAACATAGACTACGAGAAGAAGACCTTCGTAGCCAACGGCATAAGCGTCAAAGAGCTCGAGTATATTACCCTCGACGGCAGCACCGGCAACGTGTACAAGGGCGAGCTTAAGCTCGTGAAGCCCGAGCCCCCCGAAGCCTTCAACGTGCTCATGGGCTGGGTGGACAAGTTCCGCACCATCAAGGTGCGCACCAACGCCGACTCGCCCTACGACGCCGCCAACGCGCGCAAGCTTGGCGCCGAGGGTATAGGGCTCTGCCGTACCGAGCACATGTTCTTCGACAGCGAAGAGCGCATACTGGCCATACGCGAAATGATCGTGGCCGACAGCATAGATGCCCGCAAGAAGGCGCTCAATAAGCTCCTGCCCTTCCAGACCGAGGATTTCCGCGGCATATTCAAGGCCATGGACGGCTACCCCGTGACCGTGCGCCTCATCGACCCGCCGCTCCACGAGTTCGTGCCCCACGACGACGCGGGCCAGAAGGCCCTCGCCAAGGCCGTGGGCCTGCCCTTCGAGACCGTGAAGCACCGCGTAGAGCAGCTGCACGAGTCCAACCCCATGCTCGGCCACCGCGGCTGCCGCCTTACCATCACTTACCCCGAGATACTCGACATGCAGGTTACCGCGATTATCAAGGCCGCCTGCGACGTGGCCAAGAAGGGCGTGAAGGTGCTGCCCGAGATCATGATACCCCTGGTAATAGACGCCAAGGAACTCAAGATACTCGAACAGAGGACCCGCGAAGTAGCCAACAAGATCATCAAGGAAGCGGGCGTTAAGCTTCCCTACCTTGTCGGCACGATGATCGAAGTGCCCCGCGCGGCCATACTCGCCGATCAGATAGCCGAAGTAGCCGAGTTCTTCTCCTTCGGCACCAACGACCTTACCCAGATGACCCTGGGCATGAGCCGCGACGACGCGGGCCGCTTCCTTCCCGACTACGTAGACGAGAAGAAGGCCGGTATCTTCGCGGCGGACCCCTTCCAGAGCCTCGACCAGGCAGGCGTGGGCATGCTCGTGAAGATGGGCATACAGAAGGGCCGCTCTACCAGGGCCAAGCTTAAGGTAGGCGTGTGCGGCGAGCACGGCGGCGATTCCGCTTCCGTTAAGTTCTTCCACCGCGCCGGCATGGACTATGTGTCCGCCAGCCCCTTCCGCGTGCCCGTGGCGCGCCTCGCAGCGGCCCAGGCCGCCATCGAGGACGCCGCCGCCGCCGCTAAGATAGCGGCCGGCAAGGCCAAGAAAGCGGCCGCCAAGTCTCCCGCCAAAGCCGCCGAGGCGAAAGCCCCCAAGGCGGCGGAAGCCAAGGCCCCTAAGGCCGACAAGGCCCCGAAAGCCGCCAAGGGCGCTGCGAAGAAGCCCGTAGCAAAGAAAAAGTAAGAGCTTCCCAGGCGGCGCCGCCGCCTGGGAACATCCAAGCGTCTAAGCCCGCCGCGGCCGCAAGGCCCTGGCGGGCTTGCTTTTAGCCCTGAGCCTTAGGAGCCTAGCTTTGACCCTCGCGTCCGTGCTCGATACGCTCGCCTCAAGCTATGGCCCGCGCGGCTGGTGGCCCCTGCCCTCCCGTAGGGGCGAAGAATGCCGCGACGAACTGGGCTACGCGCGCGGGCCCTCAAGCTGCGTAGGCCCAGGCGGCGGAGAGCGGGAAGCGCGCGACCGCTTCGAGATAGCGCTTGGAGCCGTGCTGGCGCAGAATACCGCCTGGCGCGGCGCGAGCCTGGCCCTGGCCGCGCTCGGCGGGCGGGGGCTGTTAAGCCCGAAAGCGTTGCTGGCTTGCCCCCTGGGGGAGCTTGAGGCGATTTTGCGGCCGTCGGGCAGCTACGCCCGCAAAGCGTCCTACATCCGCACCCTGGCTGAAGCCTGGCCCGCGTTCGAGGCCTCGCCTCCCGGGCGGGAAGCGCTCCTAAAACTGCGCGGCGTGGGCTATGAGACAGCGGATTGCATTGGGCTATACTGCCACGGCCATAGCCGCTTCGTAGCCGACGCGTACGCCCGGCGCATACTGGGCAGGCTGGGCTTTATCCCGGCAAACGCCGGCTATGAGAGCGCTCGCCTTTACGCCGAGGGCGAACTGCCCTCCGACCCGCCTTATTTAGCCGAGGCGCACGCCCTCTTGGTAGAGCACGCCAAGCGCCACTGCAAGGCGAAGCCGCTCTGCGAGGGCTGCCCCTTGGGCGGATGCTGCGCCTTTAGGCGTTCGTATCGAGGATAATGGTTACCGGGCCGTCGTTAATGTAGGCCACGTCCATGTGCGCGCCGAATACGCCGCATCCGCTCGTCTTAACTAGGGCGGCTACCAGGGCCTTGAAGCGCTCATAGAGCCGCTCGGCCTCGGTAGGCGGGGCGGCGTCGTTATAGGAGGGGCGCTTTCCCTTCTTCGTATCGGCTAAGAGGGTGAATTGCGATATGGTGAGTATGCCGCCGCCTATATCCTGTACGGATAGATTCATCTTCTCGTCGGCGTCCTCGAATATGCGCAAGCCCGCTATCTTTTCGGCTAGCCAGCGAGCGTTTTCCTCGCCGTCGCCCTTGGCCACGCCAAGGTACACGAGCAGTCCCTTAGCTATGGAGCCGGTTACCGCGCCATCCACGCGCACCGACGCATCCCTTACCCGTTGCACTACCGCGCGCATAGCGCCTCCCTAGAATGTATGTATGGCTATGCCGGAAAGAACGTAGGCCTGGGCGCCGGCAGGGGGCTTCGTTACCCTTGCCAGCACTTCTATGGCCGTATTGGGGTCTATGGCGGCGGCGAAGGGAAGGCTCACCAGCACGATGCCCTCGAGCCTGCGCTTGTCATGGTAGCCCACGAGCAGTTCAAAGCTCGTGCTATCCTCGCCCTGCTCTATATTGGCGGGCAGGCCTTTCCACAGCACGCCTACGCCCTCGTAGAGCGCGGGGAAGGCGTTGACCTCGGCTATGCTGAAGCGGTCGGGCATGCCCTGAAAGCTTGGCTCGCGCGCGTATACGGCAAGGGCATCGGCTTTGGCCTTAACGCTCCGCGAGGCGTTCGACAGCCGCAGGCGGTTCACCTCGACCAGCGCCGCCTCGTCCCGGTATTCGAGGAAGAGGCGCTTAGCCTTATCGAAGGTATCGACGGCCTCCTTCTCGCTCAGCACGAAGGAAAATCCGCCGCTTGAGTCTATGGGGCTAGCCCTATCCTCGGCCTCAAGGGCAATAGCCGCTATGGAGGGCCTATTCGGCTTCGCGCTCCGGAGCCGCTCCGCTACGAGCGGGCCAGCCCAGAGCGCCAGGGCAGCGAACGCGATGAACAAGCCGAGGGCTATGGGCGCGCGCGCCCTGAACGGAGGCTTTGGATAAAGGGCGCGCAAAGCCTTGCTGCCGCGGGCGTCGCTCTCGCCGCTGGCATGCGCGCGCAGGTAGGCCATGCCCTTCCGTGCTATGGCGTTGCGCGCTTCCCGCTCGAGCACCTCGATATAAATCTGTATGGCCTTATCGCTCTCGCCTCGGCGTATGAGCACCGCGGCCAGGCCTACGGCCGCGCCGGTAAACCTAAAATCCAGGTGCTGGGCCCTGCGATAGTACGAATAGGCCCCGCCGATATCCTCGCGATAAAGATAGGCCGTGGCGAGGAGGAAGCAGAAGCGCTTATGGTCTCTATACATGGGGGACAAGGGCTCAAGCAGCCCTATAAGCTCGGCCCAACGCCGGCGCTTATAGAGCGACTCCGCCTCGTCCAGGGGGTTATTTTCCACAGTCCTAATAGCCTGCCTTGCGTTCTTCAAGCCTCTTGAGCACGTCGGCAAGGCTGGCCATCTGTTCCTTACTCGGCTCCTGTCCCTGAGAGAGGGCCATGTTTATGGATGCGAGCAGGCTGCGGGCGCTTATGAGGTCAGCCATAATGTCGAGCTGCGCCGATACGGCTATGGGTACCGAGACTGATTGCGCGGGGCCCTCCGCGCTAGCTGCCTCTGCCAGCGCTTGAGCGTAGGAACCGGGATTGGCTCCCGACAGAAGCACGCTTACGCCGCGTACGGCCGCCCGCTTGAGCATGGCAGGATCGTAAAAGAGGGCAAGGGCGCTGTCGTTTATAGAATAGGGCATGAGGGTGAAATTTCGGGCGGGATTCACCTCTAGGGACCAGGCGCTGTCGTTGAGGCGCTTCCAGTTGGAGGCGACTATGCGGTCTGGCTTCGTGGCCGGAGCGCCAAGCACGAAGTGCACGCTCGCGCCCATCCCTACGCTAGCCACGTGGCGTTCGTCGAAACCCGACGGCAGGAGCGTCTCGTTCGCGAAGAGGACGGGCACGGAACTCATGAAGTGGGCGTTTTCGCGCTCGCCGAGCCAGGTATCGAAGAGATAGCGCAGGCCTATGGACAGGTCGCGTTCCGACACATTCTCTATCTCAAAGCGTATGGACAGCCCGTCAGCCAACGGCGAGCCCGGCGAGGATGCGAAGGCGAAGTATTGGCGGACCACGGCCATGGAGGACCGGTACTGCACGAGGTAGCCCGAGCCTTCCTTGGCGGCGCTCACGCGGAATTCCGCGGCCTCGCCCAGTTTATAGGCCTTCTGGTCTATATAGAGCGTGGGATAGGTGGTGCGCGACTCCTTATCGTCAAGCAGGGCCACGTAGCTCTTCTTGCTCACGTCCGTCATATAGTACAGGCTGAAACGGCCGTTGCGCTCATCGAGCACCAGCTTCATCCGGCCATTCGTCAGTTCGATGGCGCTCAGCATGGACGCGGCGCATATAAAAAGGGCGAGTGCGGCAAACAAGCGTTTCATTTCGTGCCCTCCGAAGCGGCGGATAGCTTTTCTAAATAGAATTCTATGAGCGAAAGGCTACGGTCCTTCATGTCGAGCAGCTCTGCGCGCCCGGGCATGGGCGCTTCGGCTTCAGCCTGCGGCGGCGACGCGGCCGCCGCGCTGGCCTGGGTCTGAAGCTCGGCTATGCGCGCGTCGCGGGACTGCAGTTCCTTGGCAAGCCCGTCCATCGAGCGCTTGAGGCTGGCTATCTCCTCTTCCAGCGTAGTCTGGGCGGCCACCGTACCCATCTTTACCTCGCCATAGCGTTTCTGATAGACGGCCAGCGCCTGCTCATAGGCTTTTTCTCGGCGCTGGAATTCCTCGATAATGCGCAGGGATTCCTCATGGCTCCATTTAAGCAGGGTAAGG
>JBFZES010000064.1:0-7954 GCA_041306725.1 Spirochaetaceae bacterium
GCTGCTCCTGGATCTTTCCGACCCCACCGTCACCATCATCGCGTCAAAACACGTAGCGGACGTGGTCGACGCCTTCCCTCCAGCCTCGGCCGGGCTGCTCTCGCTCCTGGGCCTTAGCTAAAGGCGTTGAATTTCTGATATTTCGCGAAGGCCGCGTCGAAGCCCTCCGACAGGCAGAGGCCCAGCGCGGTATCGGCGCGCGGGAACACCGAGCACTCCAGCTTCTCCCGCTCTTCGCGGCTGAAGTCGGACAGCACGTAGCCGGCCACGTCGTCGTGGCTGGGCCGGCCTATGCCGAAGCGCAGGCGCAGGTAGTCGGGCGTGCCCAGGCGCTCTTTCATCGAGCGCAAGCCGTTGTGGCCGCCTAAGCCCCCGCCCTTCTTAAAGCCGAAGTAGCCTAAGCCCAGCTCAAGCTCGTCGTGCACGACGAGTATCTCTTCTGGCGCTATCTTATAGAAGCGGGCCAGTTCGGCCGCGCTGTCGCCGGACAGGTTCATATAGGTCTCGGGGCAGAGGAGCCATACCCTGCCGGCGGGGCTTTCCATGGCGGCCCAGCGCCCCTTGAAGCCGCGCTGCCAGGTTAGGCTTGCATAGAGGCCGAGGGACTCGAGGAATTGCCAGGCCACGTTATGCCTATTGCCGCGGTATTCGCGGCCATAATTGCCTAAAAACGCATAAAGCTTTACCATCGTTCCGACTATACTAGCGTCGGCCGCCCAACGCGGCAAGGAGTACCCATGCCCCTACGCTTCTTGAGGAAGGTATGAGCGATACCGTTTACGTGCTCGGCCACAAAAACCCCGACACCGACTCCGTCGTCGCGGCCGCCGCCTACGCCCATTTAAAGCGCGAGCTCGGGCTCAAAAGCTGCGTGGCCGCGCGGGCGGGAAAGATGAACCCGCAGGCCGAATACGTATTCGAGCGCTTCGGCGTGCCCTTTCCCGCCTTCCTGCCCGACCTCATACCCAAGGTGGAATACTATCTGGGGGCCAAGCCCCTTACCGTAGACCGCGGCACGCCTCTCTGGGAAGCCTTGTCGCTGATGAACCGCAGCGCGCAGAAGGCCCTGCCCATCGTGGATAGCGACGGCCGCTACCGCTCCATGCTCCACTACAGCTCCTTCGCGCAGAACATACTCAAGAAGATAAACCCGCATAAAAAAGCCGTCATAGCGACGAGCCTGGGCCGCCTGCAGGCCACGATCAAGGCCCAGCCGGTGGCGGTGTATGAGCCCGAGGAGCAATTCAAGGCGCGCATGCTCGTGGCGGCCCTGGAGATAGAGAGCTTCAAGCGTCACCTCGACGCCGAGGCCAAGGATTGCGCCATAGTCATCGTGGGCGACCGCGTGGACGTGCAGCGCTACGCCATTGAATCCAAGGTGCGCGCCCTCATCATTACCAATGGCGCGCTGCTCGACCGCCCGCTCAAGGACTTGGCGGAGAAGAACCGGGTATCGGTGCTCATATCCCCTTACGACACCTCGTCCACCAGCCTCCTCGTCATATACTCCACCCCGGTGGAGACCATGGGCGACGACGGTATACGGCCGGTGTATCGGCACGAGACGCTCCGCAAGGCGCGGGAGGCCATCATGGACTCGCCTAGCCGCTCCGTGCCGGTGCTCGACGACGAGGGCCGCGTCGTGGGTCTCTTCACCGAGGGCGACCTCATACGCGAGCCCAACCTATCGCTCATACTCGTCGACCATAACGAGCTGAGCCAGGCAATAGACGGCGCGGAGAATTACCGCATACTCGAGGTCATAGACCACCACCGCCTAGGATCCTTCAATACCCGCTATCCCATTACCTTCATCAACCGCGTCGTTGGGTCCACGAGCACCATCATCGCGGGCATGTATCGCGACGCCCGCATACCCATACCCAAGACCATGGCGGCCCTGCTCTTGGCGGGCATACTGTCCGACACGCTCATACTCAAGTCGGCCACCACCACCGATATTGACCTGGAGACGGCCGAGTACCTGTCCAACTTAAGCGACCTAGAGATAGACGAGCTCGGCCGCGACATCATAAGCTCGGCCAGCCTCGTGGGCAAGAAGCCCGTGCCCGAGATCGTGCGCATGGATATGAAGGAATACAGCGCCGCGGACTTAAGCTTCACGGTGAGCCAGGTAGAGGTGAACGCGCCGGAGGAAATACTGGAGCGCGGGGACGAGGTGCTCAAGGAGCTCGGGCTTATATGCGCTCAGGGCGGGCATTACTTCTCGGCCCTCATGGTAACGGACATTACCGAGCTGTCGAGCGTGCTCTTCGTGGAAGGCGATAAGGAGCTTATAGCCCTCCTGCGCTATCCGCGGGTGCGCGACCGGGTATTCGAGCTCAAGGACGTGCTCTCGCGGAAAAAGCAGCTCGTGCCGCTCCTTACCGAGCTTACCGAGAAGGCGCGAAGCGAATAGCCGGGGCGGGCGGCCACCGGCTTGCCCGCTCCTGGCCAAGCCTAGCGGCTAAAATTCTTCACGAAGCCGTCCTTGGCAAGGTAATTGCTCTCGGCCACGAGCGCTCCATCGCGGTAGTAGCGGACATAGGGCACATTGCGGTTGCCGAAGACGTCTTCCTTAAAGGCCATAAAGGGCTCGAAGAAGGCTTCCCGGTCGTACTCGACGAAGAAAACCTCGGCGCCTGCTTCAAGCGCCCCTTTTTCCAGCCAGGAACGCATCATAGGCCACTGGGGGCACCAGCTCTGCGTGAGTATAAGCGCCACGCGCGCCGCCGCGCCCCGTACGGCCGCGTCGAATTCACCCTCTTTTATTGCCCGCTCGCATTGCTCCGCGCTTAATTTCCTTATCATAGTCGCTACTCCCTCTTTAATCGCTGTATTCAGTATATACTACTATGCGAGAAACGCGGAACGCGCTATAAACAAGCGCGGAAGGAAGCGGCATGGCCAACTTCGAACGGATACACGCGCTGGACGAAGCGCCTCTCTACGAAGGCGAGCGCATCGTGCTTTTCCGCGGGCTCTTCGGCAGCAACGCCTTGCCCTGCATCGTGAAGGCCACGAAACCCGGCTTGGCCACGGGCGACCTGGCCAAATCGCTCGAAGCCCAATACCGCTGCGCTGAGAGCCTTGGCGATGACATATGCCCGCGGCCGCTCTATTTCGGCCCGGACGGCGACCGCATCATCTACGCGTACGAAGACTGCGGCGGCAAGACTCTCGCCGAAAGCATGGAAAACGGTCCCATGGAGGCGCGGCAGGCGCTTACGCTTGGGCTCGCCATAGCGGATACCCTATGGGCCATGCAGCGCAGCGCGTTCCTTCACCGCTCGCTTACCCCCTGCCATGTGGTGCTGCGTCCCGACGGCAAGGCTCTCTTCATTGGCCTTGGCAATGCGCGCGCCTTTGCAGCGAGCGGCGTCGACGATTACGCCCTGCCCTTCAAGCTCGAGTGCCTCAGCTATCTGTCTCCCGAGCATACCGGCCGCATACCCAAGCCCATCGATTGGCGCAGCGACGCCTTCACCGCGGCCGCCATGATATACGCGCTGCTCGCCGGCGCTGCGCCGTTCAAGGGGCGGAATAGGGCGGAAATCATCCATGACTGCATAGCGGGCTTGCCCCCCGCGCCCAGTTCGCTGCGGCCGGGCATAAGCCCCTTCGTGGACGGCATCATAGCCAAGGCCATGGCCAAGAATCCGGACGAGCGCTACCGTACCATGGCGGGTTTCATCGCCGACCTCCGCATGGCGGCGCCGGCGCCGGAACTAGAGTACGGGCTGGAGGCGGGAAGCTTCGACAAGCCCGAGGCCCTCTTCGCAAGCCGCGCCGAGGATACGCCGGGCATAACGGGCATTATGGAGCGTCTCCAGCAATGCTTCCCTGACGACGACGACGCCCGGGAAACCCTTATGGCGCGCCTCTTGTCTCGGGGCTATGCCGGCGAGCCGACCAAGCCTGAAGAGCTCGAACGCATGCTCCTTACCCTGTCAGCCGAAGGCAATGCCCGCTTCGACGCGGCCAAGGGCTGTTGGGCACTGGCAAAGGACTTCGGCCGGGACCGGAACTTCAAGGCCGAGCTGCGCGAACGTCTTCCCGCCTTGCTGGCCAGCCTTGGGGAGGACTCGTTGCGCTTCCTTGAATGCGCCTCGGTAGAGGGCCTGCGCTTCGACGCCTCGGCCGTGGCCGCCATACTGCGCATAGGGGAAGACCCCGAACGGCTGCTCGAAGGCCCCCTCAAAGTCGGGCTCATCGCGCGGGAAAGCAGCATGAGCCACCGCTATCATTTTACTCATCCCGGTATCAGGGAAGGTATCCATAGCCGCCTTGAGCAGATCAGGCGCTCGGCCTGGCACAGCGCCTTCGCCTCCCGCTACGAGGATGTAGGGCGGCCCGACCTTGCCGCGCGCCACATCCTCGCCGATCCCCTGCGGCCCCGCCGCAGGGAGGAGCTCATCAAGCGGGCAGGCGTCTTCCTTGAGGCGGCGAAGACCTACGTGATTACCGACCCCGCGCAGGCTTTCGACCTCGCGTCCAAGGGCCTAGACCTGCTGGGCGGCAGCGGCTGGCGCGACGCCTATGGGCTCACCCTGGCCCTATTCCGCAGCTACTGCTTCTTCGCGGCCGCGGCGGGCCTGGAAAAGGAATTTTCCGCGCAGGCTAGGGAACTGAGCGCCCATGCCCGCCCGGACGACGCGACGGAAGCGTCCATAGCCATCATCAAGGGCCTCGTTACCCTGGGCAAAAGCTCGGAAGCCGTCGATGAGGGCATACGCGCCTTGCGCGCGCTCGGTTTCCGGGTGCCGGCGTACCCGAGCCCCTTGCGGTTTTTCGCCTGCCATATCTATGCCCACGCGCTCCTCTCGGCGCACAGCGATAAGCGCATAGCGGATGCCCCGGACATGGGCGACGCGCGGGCAAGCAAGGCGCTCAGGCTCATTATGTCCTTCGGCACCTCGGTCTACGTGGCCAGGCCGCTCCTCATATCGCTCCTGGTATCGCTGGGCATACGGCTATGCCTGCGCTATGGCAGCCATCCCGAGCTTGCGTCCCTGCTCGCCACTCAGGGCATGCTTGAGTGCGGCCTCTCTTCCAACTACAAGCTTGGCAGGCGCTACGGCGACCTCGCCGACCGCCTGGCGGAGCGCAATGCGCTGGGAGGCAGGTATAGCCAAGCGAAGCTCCTGACCGCCAGCTTCGTCACCCACTGGACGAAGCCCTTCAAGGATACCCTCGATTCGCTCCTTGACGCCGCCCGCTTAGGCAAGGCCATGGGAGACGCGGAATTTTCCTCGCACGCGTACGCCACCTACCTGCAATACCAGCTCTTCTCCGGCAAGAGCCTTGCGGCCATTGCCAAGGAAGTGCCGGAAATATCCGGCGCGGTGCATGCCCAGCGGCAGGATCTCTCTATCGTAAGCGTTGAGGCGTCGCTGGCCTTCATAGACGCCATACGCGACGGGAACTGCCTTACCGACCGGCCGGTAGGCGGCTGGCCGACATGGAAGGCCTGCCAGGAGGCCGTAGACAAGCAGGGGCTCGACGCCATCCTATGCGATATCGCCTTATACCGCGCCATGTTGGCTTACGCTGGGGACAGGATAGGCGAGGCGCGCGAAGCGATAGAGGCTACGCGCCCCTACTGGCGCTCCTACGCCGGCCAATACCCCTCGGCGGTGCTCGTGCTCGTCGACGCGCTCGTATCCTCGCGGGAAGCCAACGCGGCGGCGGCGGCGGGCAGGCGAGACCGTCGCGCGCTGCGTCGCATGAGCCGCGCCGCCCGCTATTTCTCCAAGCTTCAACGGGTCAATCCGGCGCTCTATGAGGGTAAGGCGGCGCTTACCAAGGCCTTCGTCCTCTATAATCGAGGAAGCCTGCTCAAGTCTTCGGACCTCTTCGAGTTCGCTTTGCGGCAGGCCCATACGGCCGGCCAAGTGCTCGATGAAGCGGTCATAGCGGCGGCCTACGCGCTCTGCCTTCAGGACTCGGGGAGGGGAGCCCTTGCGGCTTTCCAGTTGCGCATAGCCTACAACGCCATCAGCCGCTGGGGCGCTCCGCTTTTAGCCGCCAGTCTCGCCGAGCGTCATCCAGAGCTTGGCAAATGGGTGCAGGAATCCATGGCGGGGGCCGCGGGCGGCAGCCTGCGCTACGTGGACGCCGAGACTATCATACGCGCGAGCGCCGCCCTTTCTTCCGCCGGCGCCGGGGCCGAACTCTATGGGCGAATAGCCAGGCTCTGCATGGAAGCGGCCGGCGCTAGGCAGGCGCTGCTCTGGCTGCCCTGTGAGGGCGGCTGGACGCTCGCGTGCGAGCTGCACTATGGCCAAGAATCCGCCGCGGGGCCTACGCCCGGTTCGCCGCAGGCCGGCAAAGCGTATAGCGCCGCAGGCCTGCCCGTCGGCAAGCCGGCGGCCAGCGACAGGCTCCAGGCGGCATCGGAACGGCAGCGGCTCATTATTGACGACGGCGGGGTAGGCCGCGGCTCAAGCGCCTTCTTGCCCCTGGTGAACTCGGGGCGCACCATAGGCATACTGGAACTGCGCAATGAACTCCTCAGCGGCGCCTTCTCGGAAGAGCGCATGGGCGTCGCTGAAACCCTCGCCGTGCAGGCGGCGCGCGCCTTGGAAAACGCCGAGCTCTACCAGCAGCTTGAGCGCAAGGTAAGCGAGCGCACCGCCGAGCTCGAGGAGGCCCTGCGCAAAGTGCGAACGCTCAAGGGCCTTATTCCCATTTGCGCGTCCTGCAAGAAGGTTCGCGACGATCAGGGCTACTGGAGCCAGGTAGAAGAGTACATAAGCGCGCGAAGCGAGGCTGATTTCACGCACGGGCTATGCCCCGACTGCCTTAAGCGCTATTATGACGAATATAACGACGCACAGGAGAAGAGCGATGGCAGTACAGATGCGGGGCCGCACCACGGGGCCGACGACGATTGAGCTAGAGCACGAATCGGGTTATACGATCACGGTGAACGCTCCCAAAGACAACGGCGGAGACGGCTCAAGCTTCTCCCCCACCGATCTCTGCGCTGTTTCGCTAGGCGCCTGCGGATCGCTCATCATGCGCATGTACGCGGACGGCAAGGGCATAGCCCTGCGCGGCATCAGCTTCGAGCTCAAGAAAGAGATGGCCGCCAGCCCGCGCCGTATCGAGCGCATTACCGTGGCCTTCCGCATAGACAGCGACTGCAGCGACCTGGAGCTTAAGAAAATAGAGGCGGCGGGACGGAGCTGCCCCGTGCGCATAACCCTTGGCGACTGCGTAGAAGTCGTAGAGAGCTACGAGAGGGCATAGCGCGCTAGCCGCCGGAAACGAGATGGAGGGCGTCCACATCGTCCCCGTCTCGCACCATGGCGCTATCCCAATCCCCTCTGGCCGCGAGTACGCCGTTCACCCGCACCACGATGAGGGGGAACGACCAGTTTTTCGCGGCCAATAGTTCGCGCACGCTCATGGATTCGCCAGCAAAGTCCGTTCGTTCGCCATTGAGCCGTATGTTCACGACTATCCTCCACCTTCATATACCGGATCGGCTATAGGCGCAAAATTCGTGCTATGGGCCGCGCGCGCTTTGCCCAAGCTTCATTATACACTATAGTGGGTACATGAAGATTCCTCCTCGCCGTCCCGGCACGAGCGCCTTCGCTTCAAGCGGAGCGCACCTCAAGCGAGTAATCATACTCCCCTTCTTCGTTATTATGGCCCTTGGCTTTACCGTATCCTGGGCCGTCTACCTATCGGGGTCGCGGGCAGCCATACGCGACGCCATGGCTACGATTATACGCGAAAGCTCCGAACGCGTGGCCAGCGACGCGCTCGTTATCATGGATCAGGCTCTCATGGCCGCGAGCGTGAACGCCGCCATAATTGGGCGCGATCTCTCGTCTCCGCGAGATACGATCATATACCAGCGCTACTTCCTCGATCAGCTTGCCCTCTACCCCGGCATAGCTATCTTAGCCGCGGGCTTTGACGACGGAGAATATGTGGAAGC
>JBFZES010000065.1:0-5448 GCA_041306725.1 Spirochaetaceae bacterium
GGGCCCCTGATAGCGGGCTTTCTCTTCGATAAAGCGCCTCGAGCCCTCTTCTTCGGAAACGCGGCCGCCCTGCTCATAGCGGCGGCCGTGGTAAGCGCCTTCGTGCGCGGCAGGGATCCCGTGCACGGCGAGCCTGCGGGCGCCTCGGCCGCCGGCGCCGGGACAGCGGATAGCGCCGACGCAGCGACGGCCGGTGGAGGGCGTACCGGCGGCTCGCCGGCTAAGGGCACGCTGTGGACGGTGCTCGCGGCCAATCCGGTGCTCGTGCTCTACGGCCTGTCCTCGGTGCTCGTGGCCTTCGTCTACAATCAGCATACCTTCGCGCTGCCGCTCTTCCTTAAGGACGTGCTCGGCCCGATTGAGGGCCCGAAGGCCTACGGGTGGACGATGATGGCTAACGGCCTTACGGTGGTGGTCCTGACGGCGCTGGTGGCCTTCGTTTCAAAGCGCATGGCGGCACTGGCCGCGGTGGCCTTGGGCTCCGTGTTCTACGCGGCCGGCTTCGGCGGCTACTATTTTGCCCTTACCGTGCCGCTCGTGATAGCTATGACGGTTATATGGACGGTGGGAGAAATACTGGGCGCCACGAACGGCAACGCCTTCATAGCCGAGCGCGCGCCTCCCGCGTACCGCAGCAGGATCAATTCGGCTATATCGCTCTGCTATATCGTGGGCAATACCCTCTCGCCCCTGGCCGCCGGCCCCCTGGTGCGGCGCTTCGGCAGCGCGTCGCTCTGGCCCATCATAGCCATACTGTCGCTCGCGTCGGCGCTGGTCATTTACGGCATACACGTCTTCGACGGCAGGGGCAAAAGGCGCGCTACGGCGGGGTAAGCCTGTCGAGCAGCCACAGGTCCAGCGCGAGCAGGGCAAGGTAGAGTGCCGCCATGGGCGCGACGGCCCAGAGCCCCAGCGCGCCGGCGGCCAGGCCTATGAGCGGGGGCAGCAGCATGCCTCCCAGGTAGGCGCTGGCCACCTGCCTGCCCACCACCTTCCTCGTGGTGGCCGCGTCGAAGCGGCGCGGCGTCTCGTGCATGAGGCAGGGATAGATGGGCGCGTAGCCTAAGCCTATGAGGATTATGCCAGCGAGCGCCGCGAAGGGGCCAAGGTCCAGCGCGAATAGGGCTAGGCCGAGCCCGGCCACGATGAGCCCGGCGCGTACCATGCGCCTGTTGCCCACCCTGTCCGCGATCAGGCCTGACACGATGCGGCCCAGGCTTATGGCGGCGTAGTAGGCGGCGGCTATGCCGCCGGCCACGGCGGGTGAAAAGCCCCTGCCGTCGCGCAGCACGCTGGCGGCCCAGGCCCCTATGCCCACCTCTACGCCCGCGTAGAGCGCGTAGCCCAGCGGCGCAAGGATAAGGGCAAGCTTCTTCGCGGCGGCGCCGGCGCGGGCCGAGCCTTCGTCATGGGCCGCTTTGTGAGGCGGAGCCTTATTCCAGAGCCCCAGGCTTAAGAGGAATACTAGGGCCAGGGTAAGCTGGGCCCCTGCTATGATGAAGTAGCCGCTGCGCCAGCTGGAGCCTAAGGCTATGGCCATGGTCACCGCCAGCGGCCCCAGGGTAGCGCCCAAGCCCCAGGAGGCGTGCAGCCAATTCATGTGGCGGCTCGACCAGCGCTCCGCGGCATAGTGGTTAAGCCCCGCGTCCACGGAGCCAGCGCCGAAGCCCAAGGGCAGTGCCAGGAGCACGATGAGGGCATAGGAAGGCGCTAGGGCGAAGCCCAGGAGCGAGAGCCCCGTGGCAAGGCCAGAGATCAGCACCACTTTAGGCGTGCCCAGGCGCGCGAGCACCCGGCCTGAGGCGAAGCCCGATAGGGCCGAGCCCAGGGTAAGCAGCACGGTTACGAGGCCCAAGGCCTCAAGGGGCTGGCCCAGCTCCGCGCGCATGGCGGGCCAGGCTACGCCCAAGGCCCCGTCGGGCAGGCCCAGGCTTATGAACGCCGCGTATACGACCGCTAAAAGCAGGGTAGCGCTTGCCATGGTCACTCCACGAAGAGGCGTTTGCTCGCAAAGGCGGCATCCGAGGTGAGGTTTATGCCCAGCTTACGCAGGCCCGCCTCGTCGCCGGGCGTGGGTATGTGGGTAAGGTGCATCTGGCAGCCGCGCAAGTCCGGCAGCCTGTCTATGCAGGCCTGTACCATGGGGTTCAGGGCCGCGCTTATGGACAAGGCAATGAGGGCCTCGTCCACGTCGAGGCTGGCGCTCTTGCGGCGCAGTACCTCGCCTTTGAAGCGGGCTATGGACTCGATGACTATGGGCGAGAGGAGATGTATGGGTTCAGGCAGCGCCGCCATGGCCTTGGCGCCGTTGAGTATGGCCGCGGTGGCCGCGTGCAGGAGCTTTGAGTTCTTGCCCGTGGCTATGCTGCCGTCGGGCAGCTCCAGCGCGGCGCCGCAGTATACGGCGTCCAGGCCTTTGGTATCGGGGTCGCCGGGAATCGCCTGGGCGTCCTTTTGGGCCTGGGCCGCGGCGGCGCGGGCGGCCGGCACGACGCGCCGGTATTCGGCCGATATACCCAGTTCGGCCAGGAGCGACTCGGCCTTTTTCAGGGCTTCGGCGTCCGCCGCTCCCATGATGTATTCGGAGGCGCAGCGCAGATAGCGGCGTACCACTTCCTGCCTAGCCGCTTCCCGCACGGCCTCGTCGTCCACGATGGCGAAGCCGGCGCGGTTGACGCCCATGTCGGTGGGCGAGCGATACGCGGCCTCGTCCCCGGTTATGCGCTTAAGTATGGCGGCCAGTATGGGAAAGGATTCAACGTCGCGGTTGTAGTTTACCGAGCTTAGCCCCGTGGCTTCCAGATGAAAGGGATCCACGAGGTTCCTGTCCTTAAGGTCAAGGGTAGCCGCCTCGTAGGCTCTGTTTACCGGATGCTCAAGCGGCAGATTCCATATGGGAAAGGTCTCGAATTTGGCGTACATGGCGTTCATGCCCCGCTTGTGGTCGTGGTACACCTGCGAAAGGCAGGTGGCCATCTTGCCAGAGCCCGGGCCGGGGCCGGTCACTACCACCAGGGGCTTGCTCGTTTCTATGCGCGGATTCGCGCCATAGCCTAGCTCGGATACGATCAAGTCCGGATCGTTCGGATAGCCTTTGGTGGGGGCGTGCAGATATACGCGGAGGCCGCGGTTCTCAAGCTTGGTCTTGAAGGCGCGGGCCTGGGCCTGAGCCTCCCAGCGGGTAATGACGACCGCCGACACGCTCAAGCCCCATTCGCCAAGGTCGTCGATAAGCTTCATGGCGTCCGCGTCGTAGGTTATGCCGTAATCGGCGCGAATCTTGCGCTGCTCTATAGCGCCCGCGTGTATGCAGAGGACTATCTCGGCGTCGCGCTCGAGCTCCTTAAGCAGTCGTATCTTTACGTTGGGATCGTAGCCGGGCAGCACGCGCGCGGCATGGAAATCATTGAGCAGCTTACCACCGAACTCTAGGTAAAGCCGGCCATGGAAACGATGCATGCGTTCCCGTATATAGGATGCCTGCTCGCGCAGGTAGAGTTCGTTGTCGAATGCCTTGATCATTGCATGCCCTTCCCGCGCGCCACTACCGAACGATTGGCCTATGCTTCGTTCGCCGCGATTGTATCAGGAGCGGGCATGCAATGTCACGTGAGCCTATTTGATTTTTATGAAGAGTTTCGCTATGCCGAGGTACTGGTCGCTGGGATTGCTGGCTTTTCCCAGGGTAAAGGTGCTGAATACGAGGTAGTCTTTCCTCGTGTAAGCCTTGGCCACCAGGCTCGATACGCTGCCCGCTATGCCGCTGGCAAGCTTGGACAAGGCGCCAGTGTTGTTTTGGCTGGCCTGCGCGCTGCCTTTGTTCTGCATATACGCGCCAAAGTCGTCCATGTTGGGGTTAAGGGCGAAGAGCAGGCCGCCTACGACGGCTACGACAAGCACGAGACCTACAAGAGATTTCATATATTCCCTTTCTACAGTGCGCAAGCGTTGCGCCGCCTAGTGCCGCGCGCTGGAACTACCATAAATCCCCTGAGCAAGTTCGGCAAGTGCCGAATTTGCAATGTGCTTGACCGGAAGCCTCTTGGGCCGTAGGATTGGCAGTACAATGAAACGCCTGTATGTAATAGTGTTGCTAATAGCCTCGCTAAGCGCCCACGCCCAGGAACTCGACCTTACGCGCTCGAAGGCCTACGTGCGCGCCGGCTTCGATGAAGGCTGGATAGCGCGGCTTCCCCTGAGCGTCGATAGCGCATGGAAAGCGCTTCCCCCTTCCGAGGCTGGGGGGCGCAGCCTCATGATACGCGACCTGGACCTACCGGGTATGGCGCCGATGAATAGGTGGAGCCTTCTGCCCATGAAAAGCGCGGACTTTACCGTGCTCCTGCCTTTTGACGCTGACCTGTCCCTGCTTAACTCAGGCGATCCGGCCCTTTACCTGGCCCATATCGGGCAGGCATGGGAACTGTATTTGAACGGCAGCCTCCTGCGCGGCGAGATGATAGACGATGGCCGCGGAGGATATATTTCCCGTTCTTTGCGCGGCGTCATCGTGCCGCTGGATAAGCGCTACCTTCAGCGCGGGCAGAATATACTGGCTTTCCGCATACATGGCGATCCGGTCGATGACCGTACCGGCTTTAAGCAGGCCGGCCCCTATGTTATCGGCTCGTACCGACAGCTTGCCGCTCGCAGCCGCGAGTACCTTGACCTTATGCTCATAGGCATCTACGCCTTTTTTGCCCTCTACCATCTCATCCTCTTTTTCTTGCGCCCCCAGACCAGGGGCTATCTGTACTTTGCCGTTACCACGCTTCTTATAGCCCTCTATTTGGGAAGCCGTACCATAGCCGTTACGTCGTTAGTGCTCGATGCCGACATCCTCATACGCGTCGAGTACGCGGCGCTCTTCCTTATCCCGCCGTTTTTGCTTGCCTTCCTGGAAAGCGTCGTGAATGGAAAGCTCCACCGGGCAACGCCTATCGGGGGATTGGCCATTCTGCTCTTGGGCGTTGGCGGCCAATTATTCCGGCGGGAGCCCTTCCTCATGGCGTGGTATGGCCTGGTTGCCGCGTCTCTGCTCTACTACCTTATTTTCGTACTGGGTAAAGCGGTGCTGCGCGATCTTCGCCTCGCGCGCGAGCGCTCTATGCGGCGGCCGTCCTGGCGCAGGCTGAGCGCCATCGCGGATTTCTTCGCGAGCGCCGAGTCGGGGAAGATGCTCTTCGGCGCGTTCTTCCTTGGCGCGGCCTTGGCTGCCGACCTCTATCTTAGGAGCGTGGGCATAGAGCTGGGCGTTGCCACCTATGCCTTCTTCTTATTCCTGCTCGGCGCGGCGGCGGTATTGGCCGGCCAGTTCACCGCTACCTATGCGCAGCTCGAATCCATGACCCTCGGCCTTGAGCAAAGCGTGCAGGAGCGCACGGCTTCGCTCGCCAAGGCCGCCGATGAGCGCTCGCGGCTCAACCAGGGCATAGCCGACGCGAATAA
>JBFZES010000066.1:0-7209 GCA_041306725.1 Spirochaetaceae bacterium
TCTATTTCGATGCTCACTTTGGTGGCGCTGCCGGTCATGATTAAGCGGGGCTATGATAAAGGCCTGGCTACCGGCTCTATATGCGCCGCCGGCACCTTGGGCATACTCATCCCGCCGAGCATCATGCTGATCGTCTACGGTCCCGCCGCCTGGATATCCGTCGGCAAACTGTTCATGGCTGCTTTCGGGCCTGGCATACTGCTCTCCATCCTCTATATCGCGTATATCGCGATACGGTCTTTCCTTCAGCCTTCGATAGCTCCTTCCGCTCCGCAAGAGGAACAGGATTCGTATACACTGCTGCAGAAGCTGATGATGGTGGTAACCTCGCTACTGCCTACCCTTGCCCTGATTCTCGCGGTGCTCGGCGCCATTTATACCGGCATAGCCGCGCCGACCGAGGCCGCCGCTATCGGAGCGGTCGTATCGGTGCTCTTGACCGTTATGTACCGAAGCTTTTCTTGGAAAGCCTTGATGGACGTTTCCTTGAGTACCTTGAAGCTCACCGGCATGGTATTGCTTATTGCGGCTTGTTCTACGGCATTCGTAAGCGTATTCCTCGGAGGCGGGGGCGGCAAGGTTATCGAGTCCTTTATACTCGGTTTCCCCGGCGGCAAGTGGGCGGTCTTCGCCCTCATCATGGTGATCACCTTCGTTCTAGGGGCTTTCATCGACTGGGTAGGCATAATATTCGTACTAGTGCCAATTTTATCGCCCATCGTCCCCAAGCTTGGCTTCGATCCGCTCTGGTTCGCCATGATGATCATCGTGAACTTGCAGATGTCGTTCCTGACGCCTCCCTTCGCGTACGCGATGTTCTTCCTGAAAGGCGCCGCCGATCCAGCCCTTGGCATAGAAACCAAGGATATCATCCGCGGCATGATGCCCTTCGTGGGCATCGTGGCCGTCGGCCTCGTCTTACTGATCATCTTCCCTCAGATTATCACGTGGTTGCCTAGCCAGATGTAAGGAGACGATTCATGGTAAGGGTTGCAACTAAAAATGCTCCTGAGGCCTTCGGGCCTTTCTGCCAGGCGACGGTAGCGAACGGCATGGTGTATACATCGGGCGCCATGCCGTTCAATCCGGCCGACGGCACGCTTACGGCGGGAGGGATACGAGAGCAGACGCGGCAGACGATGGAGAACCTCAAGCAGGTCCTTGAGGCCGCCGGATCGTCTATGCGGCATATCCTGCAGATAACGGTATACTTGACAGACATGGAGAAATTCGGAGAAATGAATGATGTCTATAGTAGCTTTTTTAGCGGCGAGTACCCTGCCAGGGTGACGGTAGGGATTTCCTCGCTCGCTAAACGTGCTATGGTAGAAATGCAGGCGGTGGCGCTGGTAGACTGTGCTGAATAATCTGAAGAAGGAGTAGGCATATTTTGAAGTACAAAAGTTTGAACGAAACGGCCTACGATATTATACGCGAGAAAATTCTCAAGGGAGAGTTCGAGCCCGGCAGCAGGTTGCGCGAAGACCTGCTGGCCGAGGAAATATCAATGAGCCGGACTCCGGTACGAGAAGCATTTAATAGGCTAGTCGCCGACGGTTTGATCATTAATCGGGCCCGCAAGGGCCTATACCTTATCCAGCCGAAAGACCATGAGATCGAGGACTACATCGATATTCGCACCTCCCTTGAAAAGCTTTCGGTGGAGAAATGCATCGCTCACCTAAACGCTGAGCATAAGGAAGTGATACGGGGCAGCTTGCAGAAATTTAAGGCTGCCCTTGATAGCGGCGACTATGAAAAATGCAACGCCCTCGATGCGGATTTTCATATGAGCATCGCCAAGATCGCCGATAATCCGAGGCTTATCGCCATGCTAAAGGAATTGTCCGCCTTCTTTCAGCTGGCCAGGCGTACGGAGAAACGAACGCATCCGCGCGAGAAAAACGAGCAAACCTTTAAGGAACATTCGTTAATAGCGGAGGCTATTTTTGCCGGCGACGCAGCGGCCGCCTGCGCGAGGATGGCGCTTAACATCGAGACGATGAGGACCAACTTACACCAAAACGCTGAATGATTTCGTACGGTATATGCCCGCCGCGCGATGCGACGGTGCCATAGTTCCTGGGACGATAGGCGAATCGCCCGGATAGGGGAGTCTATGCATACGAGTTTTAACATAGGAGAGCGCGCATATTCGGTAAATTTGCCTGAGGATACGGATGTCCTGCGGATGCGGGGCGATGTCGCGATCATCGATCATGGCGCGGCGCTTGCGGACGCTTTTGAGCATCCGATAGGATGCCCAAGCTTTGGGAAAATAGTACGAGACAAGATTGCCCAGAATCCCGAAGGGGAGGCGGTAATAGTCATATCCGATAATACGCGCCCCGTGCCCTATAGGGGAGAGCAAGGCATACTCCTGCCTATCGTGCAGCGCTTGCTGCGGGAGGGCGTCGCTCCGGGGAAAATCACTATACTGTGCGCGAACGGCACGCATACGCCCTTGCCCGATTCGGTATTCAGGACCATGCTGGACCCGGCTCTATACGACTTGGGCATACGCGTAGTCAACCACGACTGCAGGGATAACGAAAACCTCAAGTTTATCGGCTACACGGGCGCGGGAACGAAGATCCATATTAATAGGCTCTATGCCGACGCCCACATCAAGATACTGACCGGCCTAGTCGAGAGCCATTTTATGGCAGGCGCGTCTGGCGGCAGAAAGGCTATTTGCCCCGGCTTGATAGGCGAGGATTCGATCTATCGCTTCCATAGCGTAGGGTACTTAGCCGATCCCGAGTCCCGGGATTTAAACCTGAGTGGGAACCCCTGCCATAACGAGGCCCTTGAGGTAGCGGGCTCGGTTGGGGCCGATTTTATCCTGAACGTAACCCTTAACCAGGATTTTCAGGTTACCGGGTACTTTGGCGGGGATATGATAGAAGCCCATATGGCCGCCTTTGAATCGGTCAGAGAGGCCGTCAGCGTACGCAGCGCAAAAAAATACGATATCGTCGTGACCCATGCGGGCTTCGTGGGCAGGAATCACTATCAAGCCGCGAAGGCCGGCGTCGCGGCTATACCGCTCCTGAAGGCCGATAGCGTCCTAATCATGGTAGCCGATTGCATCGATACCGATCCTGTGGGAAAAGCCACGTACCGTAAGGTGCTTCCCTATCTAAAGGGTAAGGAAGCTGAGGCTTTTATTGAAATGCTAAAGTCGGATACCTGGGATTTCGTTCCTGACCAGTGGCAGGTCCAGATGTGGGCTAAGCTGTTCAGCGTCATAGCCCAGGATAGGTTTATTTTCTACGCTCCGCAAATCCAAGCTCGGGACTATGAGATATTGCCAGGGGTGGATGGAAGTAGCTATGCGGCAAGCCAAGGCCCTGGAGCGGATAACGGCTCCAAGATCCAGGAATTCCTCGAAGCTTCCTTGAAAGAAACGATGCGGATTATGGAACGCGATGGCAAAAACGCTCTTTCGGTCGCGTGGCTGGCTGACGGGCCGTATGGCGTCGTTCGGAATTAACGCCCGGGCTTCTGCCTTTTTTGGTATCTTAACGATCGGCTTGGCCCAGACCTCGCGCCGGACTTCCTAAAGCAGCCGTCGTGGCATGTTCCCGCGGATAGGCGGGGCTTTGGTGCTTTGTGCGGCCTTTAACAGCGAAACATTTTTTTACCCGGACTTTTGTATTGACAAAGAGGTGAAAGCGTGTTGATATAAATTATAAATTATAATATATAAGAATAGATTAGAAATAAGGACAAACTCTCTATAGTCAAGCGAGCCGTGCTTGCGACGTGAACCATACAGTCATAGCAAAGAAGGAGGCATAGGTGTATATGCAGGACGCGAAGGATTTTAGCCAGCGATTGAATGAACTCAGGCCACAGTTTAGCTACTGGGAAAAAGCCAAGGATTGCATAGATCAATTCATCGATATCACGCTTAATTACCGCCAGAGCGGCCATCCGGGGGGATCCCGCTCCAAGGTTCATCTGCTTTTAACCACGATGCTCGGCGGCGTCATGAAATGGGACATACGCCACCCTGAGAAGCGCTTTGGCGACCGCTTCGTCCTTGGCGCGGGGCATACCATTCCCCTTATATACGCTACCCTAGCCGTGTTTAATGAGGCGCTTCGAATAAAGTACGAACAGACCGGCGATAAGCGCTATGTAGTGCCCAACGCCGCCGAGCGGGCGCTCTGCTGGGAGGACCTGCTCGGCTTCCGTTGCCGCGGAGGCTTGTCCGGGCATGCGGAAATGTCCGGCAAGACCCTGTTCCTGAAATTTAATACCGGTCCCTCCGGCCACGGCAGCCCAGCGGCGGCCGGTATAGCCCTCGCCCTGAAGCGAGCCGGCGCGGACGGTGTGAAGGTGTTTATTATGGAGGGCGAAGGCGGGCTAACCCCCGGAGCTACCCACGAGACGGCCAACTCGGCCTATGGCATGGCCCTCGATAATCTGCATTTCCTCGTCGACTGGAACGACTATGGCATTGATGACCATAAAGCGAGCGACGTGGTTTACGGCGGCCCCCATGATTGGTTCGCTTCGCATGGATGGAAGGACTTTGGGGCTGAAAACGGCAGCGATTGGGAGCAGGTAAGCGCCGCGCTCTTGAAGATGGAGCTCTTCGAAAACCCTGATCGGGTTCCCAGCGTGGCCTGGGTAAAGACCCGTAAGGGGCGAGAATACCTGAAGTACGACAACGCCTCCCACGGTAGCCCCCATGCCATGAATAGCGACCTGTTCTGGCAGACGAAAAAGTCCTTCGCCGACAAATACGGAGCGGTATTCGCTAATTTCGGCGGAGGGCCGCCGGCAACGAAGGAAGCGACGCTTGCTGAATTCAGGGCGAACCTACAGGCCGTAGCGGAGGTCATCCGCAAGGATCAGGCTCTGGTCGATTACCTGGCCGATAGGCTGGTTGAGCTTGGAGAGAGCGTCCCGGAGCGAATAGCCGGCTTTAAGCTTCTTGACAAAGGCAACCCCTTCGCCGACAAGCGGCTGTACGATGTCGAGAACTACCCTACGGAGCTCTTTGCCGCTCCCGGAGCGAAAATGGCCAACAGGAACGCCCTTGCCCAATGGGGAGCCTGGGTGAATGCCTTTGGCGCGAAGGAGTATGGCCGGCCGCTCTTCCTAGCCTGTTCGGCGGACCTGGCCGGCTCGACCAACGTGAGCGGATTCGCCGCCGGCTACGGGGACTTCAAAGGCTATGGCTGGTACGAACGGGTAGGCACCAAAGAGGGCGTGCTGTTGCCCCAAGAGATCACCGAGTTCGCCAATATGGGAATACTCGCCGGGGCGGCATCGGTCAACTTCGACGCAAATCCGGAAGACTCTTTCAATGGCTTCTGGGGAGCCGCCTCGACCTATGGATCGTTCTCCTACTTAAAATATGGCCCCATGCGCCTGTATAGCCAGCTAGTCCAGGATTGCGAGTTGAAGATGGGCAAGGTTATCTGGATAGCCGGCCACTCGGGACCAGAGACGGCCGACGACTCCCGTACCCACTTCGGCATATTCTCCCCCGCGGTAACCCAGCTTTTCCCCGATGGGCACGTGATAAACCTGCATCCTTGGGAATATAACGAAGTACTGGTGCTGCTTGCCGCCGCGCTGAAAACCGATGTGCCTATAGTCGCCATCCACCTGACGCGGCCGGCGATCGATATCCCGGACAGGAAGGCTCTTGGGATGCCCTCGCATTTTGAGGCCGCAAAGGGAGCGTATGTCGTTCGGGACTTTGAGAGCGGCAAGAAGAAGGACGGCACTTTGATAGTGCAGGGTACCAGCGCTATGGTCGGCATTATTAAGATCTTGCCCCAGATAGTATCCGAAAGACTGAATATTAAGATCGTGTATGCCGCGAGCGCCGAACTGTTCCAGAGACAGCCGGACAGCTATAAGGAAAGCGTGCTCAGCCCCAGCGATAAGGCGAATTCGATGGTAGTCACCACCGCCGGCCGTATGACGATGCAACAATGGCTTTTTAATAAGGCCACCGAGCGTTACGCCATTTGCCCCGACTGGGACAACCGCTGGCGCACCGGCGGTACCCTCGAAGAAGTCCTTGACGAGGCGCATCTTTCCCCTGAGTGGATCATGGATGGTATCCGAAGCTTTATTCGGGATAAGCCCGAGCGCGTAGAGAAGCTGCGCCAGGAATTGGCAGGGATCTAAGAGCGCTGATAAGGAGGAATTATATGAACGAGTCATTGCATGCGTACATGCGGGTTGGCATAGTGCATTTCATGGCCTGGCCTTCGACTATTAAGGGCGAGGGCCCGATACTTGAAACGGTTAGGCGCATCGCCACCGACGACTACTTCGACGCTATCGAGCTTACCTGGATTAAGGATGGGGCTACCCGCGCCCAGGTAGGGAAGATGGCCCGCTGCGCGAAGCTGGATATAGGCTATGGAGCCCAACCCCGTCTTCTCACGACGGGACTGAACATCAATGAACTCGACGAAGAGGGCTGGCGCAAGGCAGTAGCTACCCTTAAGGAAGGCATTGACGAGGCTTACGAGCTTGGAGCCTCCGGTTTTGCCTACCTGAGCGGCAAGTATGCCGAAGCGACCAAGGAAGCTTCCTACCAGGCCCTGCTCAAGTCTACCAGGGAGATCTGCGCCTACGCCGCCTCCCGGGGTACCATGCCCGTGAACCTGGAAATCTTCGATTACGACATCGATAAAAAATCCCTGATCGGTCCCACGGAACTAGCGCTCCGCTTCGCACAGGAGATCAAGCAGGAGCATAAAAACTTCGGACTCCTGGTAGACCTGAGCCACATTCCCATGTATCGCGAATCCGCCGAGGCAGCCGTGCTGCCTATCCGCGACCTGATACGGCATGTCCATATCGGCAACACCGTCATACAAGATCCCTCGTTAACGGCCTACGGCGACACGCATCCCCGCTTCGGTTTCGAGGGCGGGGAAAACGATGTGCTTCAGGTGGCGGAGTTCCTTCGGGTGCTGCTCTTCGCCGGCGTACTCCGTAAAGATAATCCTCCTTTATTCAGCTTCGAAGTGAAGCCCTGGGGAGACGAAGATCCTGAACTGGTTATAGCCAATGCCAAGCGGACCCTGAATCAGGCTTGGGCCTTGGTATAGAGCGCGTGAAGAGCTAGGTATTCGTACTATATAAACGCATCCTGTTTGGGACTGTAATAGCCTTAAAAAGGCGCTTGCGGCGGTGATGTATATCATCGCCGCAAGGTATTGAATT
>JBFZES010000067.1:0-23274 GCA_041306725.1 Spirochaetaceae bacterium
AGCAGTACGAAAGCTCCGCCGCCAAGCTGAGCTTCAGCGACGACAGGCCCGAAATCATACTCGACGAAGGCGTTAGGCCACACCATGGTTTCAAGAATCAGGGTAAAGGCCCTTGCTCCTATGCCCATCTTTAAATTGCCTAGATCGAACTGATAGTGTAGCGCAGCTTCCGGTAAGGGTAAGAAAGTCCGCGAAAGGAATTCACCTATCGTGCTGCTCATTTCTAGCGAGCTTCCGTCTAGTACTGCCCCGATGCCCATCGGCACGGCGATACCCGCGTCGATTCTAATTTGGCCGAAAGCCAAGGCGCTAACCAAGGCGAGTAGTAAAGCCATTATTGCGATTCTTTTCATGCAAAACCCCTTGTGAAAAAATTGAAATACTTAAGGCATTAAGCCGCCTATAGCATCCATAGAAAACATAAGTATATCCGTACTTGTCGTCTGTTCGTTTGCGTACGTATGGTGAAATTTATACCTAATAGGAGCGAATTTGAAGGCGGATACTGATCAGTGAAAGAAAGAATCGTAGGTTTGCGATCAGGTTAAGCAGGAACACTGTCTATTATTTCTACGCTGGTAAGTAGAGCAGTATTGCATAGAGACCTTAATCCGAATCAAGGCTTTCTTGATCGGCAACAAGAGGAATTCCGTATAAATCTAGGAATTGGCTTTTGTATTCGTCTCTTATGTCTGATATTCTGTCGTGCCAAATAATTTCTAATGCATCCATCTTTGCTTCCCAGCTTCTCGAATCGTAATTATGGGTCATGCAATACCACCTCCTAGCGTAATCAACCTAATATAAAGAGGTGGATACGCTAATAAGTCATTATAGCCGGTTTTATAAACGGTGTCTGTTCGCAAGCGCACATAAGTGCAAAATAATATTAACTAAAATTAAAAAGGTACGAGCCGCTTATTATAATCGCCAGTCTCATTAGTAGAAGCCGTACTTGTTAGGCGCGGCTCCTTTTTTCGTTCAATTTATTAAAAATTGTTTACTGCCTGCTGTAGCTGATTGAAGCGCCGCTGGGGTATGGCGCAAGCGTCATCTCAGACTTGTCGGAATTGAAAGAGTAGGAAAAGATGTCGGTAGTGTCATCCGGCCAAGTTTTATTAATAGTCGTGGAATCGGAAGACCAGGTACCGCTCTCGGTAACCCCGATGGCGCCTAGGGAATTGGTATCCGTAAAGCTATTGTCCGCATTGAAGACGCTGTTCACCGAAACGCCGAGTATGGTCGTTTTCCAAGTGCCGATTACGGGATTCACGATCGAGCCTAAAAAGTTGCAGCCGCTGAGTATCAACGCGAATAGTATCGTTATTACGATTGTCCTCTTCATTTGTTATTCCTGTTTTAAGCTAGAAAAGATAGCTGCCGTATCGGTGATCAGGCGAATCGGCTGCTTCCGGATAAAGCCATCGCTGGCCATCCCTTACTAATAATATACCGCGCTATTTAGCATCCATCGGTACGTTCACGAACATAAGGAGCGAAAAATAAAAAGCCATGACGAGACATGGCTACGATTCCATAATTCTATGGAAGCAAGCTTAAGCTTGGCTCGATTGAAGTAGCTGTTTTTTTTAAGACGGCATGCTACTGGTTTGCGGAAAGTGATGGCTGCGTTCACACGCTATTCCTCGAAATATTCTTTGGGTATTTCATCTATATTGCTAGCGTGACTCAATGTGTTATATAAGGGTTATGATTTAACATCATCATAAGTCGCTAGCATATCGTGATTGAAATCTAGGAATACGGTCATAGCCATCATGTAGATACTTAACTATTTTTATCGCTTCCTTCTTCTGCATATGGATGCCTGAATTCCGTAAACTCTACTTGATGTTCTGTGTGATCATCGACGAGAAGGATTGTGTTTCCTGATTGGATGAGCCCGTCAAGTAAAAGTGAAATGCTCTTCTCCTGCGCCTGTATTGCCCGAAACCTAATTGAATAAAGCGTTAGCCTGTAGCGGTAACGAATAGTAAAGGAATCCCAGGCGTTAGGGATCTTCGGTTCAAGATGAAGCCTATTGGAATGAAGGCTTAAGCCTAAGAGGGATTCTAAGATAAGGCGATACATCCAGGAAGCGGAACCTGTATACCAGGTCCACCCGCCGCGGCCGGTATGAGGCTCGAGCGAGTATATATCGGCCGCCATTACATATGGTTCAACCATATAGGTCGCGGCGGCTTCAGGCGATTTGGAGTGATTTACGGGATTGATCATCGTAAAGAGTTCCCATGCTCGCTCTACATTTCCTAATTTTGCGAATGCCATGATTGCCCATATTGCCGCGTGCGTATACTGCCCCCCGTTTTCTCGTACTCCCGGGACGTAGCCCTGTATATACCCTGGATTTGGCTCTCCTACGTCGAAGGGCGGCTCAAGCAATCGGATTAATCCGCCGCTCGGGGATACTAAGTGCCTATACATTGAATCCATCGCGCGGCTAGTTCGCGCTGCGTTCCCGGCCCCGGATAGCACGGACCAGCTTTGCGATATGGAATCGATACGGCATTCAGTGTTTTTAGCAGAACCTAATGGCGAGCCGTCATCGAAATACGCCCGGCGATACCACGCTCCGTCCCATGCGTGCTGTTCTATAGCTGTAATGAGCTTGGCCGCTTCCCTGAGGCAATATTCGGAAAAGGCACGGTCATTGTTTAAAAGAGAAATGTCGCTAAAACGGCTCAAGACCTCATATTGAAAGAATGCTAGCCATACGCTTTCGCCTTCTCCTTTTTCGCCTACCATATTCATTCCGTCATTCCAATCGCCGGAACCCATAAGCGGCAGGCCGTGCCTGCCGCGCCGCGTCCCATTTTTTATTGCCCGTACGCAATGTTCGTAAATGCTGCTCTTTAGCGTGGACCTCTCGGGAAGGTCATAGTATGATTCTTCGTCGGCTCCGAGTGGCCTTCCCTCGATGTAGGAGACGATTATGCCGAGTATTTCCTTGTCCCCGGTGCTTTCGATATAGCGGCAGGTCGCCAGGGCCAACCAGAGGAAGTCGTCAGAGCAATGCGTTCTAGAGCCCCTGCCAGCCGGGGGATGCCACCAATGCTGTACGTCGCCTTCCGGGAATTGTCGCCCCGCGCAGAGCAGGATCTGCGATCGGAGGAGATCGGGTTCTACATGAATAAGCGCCATGGCGTCCTGGAGTTGATCCCGGAATCCGAAGGCCCCGCCGGACTGGTAATAGCCGCTGCGTCCCCACATCCTGCTGGATAGCACCTGATAGATAAGCCAGCCGTTTGCCAGGACATTCAAGGCTGCGTCAGGAGTCTCGACCTGTACCGCGCCAAGCGTCATATTCCAATAATCACGTACCGCCGCTAACGTTTCCTTGGCGGCACCTGGAGTCCTAAAGCGCTTTACCAATCCTGCCGCTTCTTCGGTATCGCGACCGCTCCCAAGCCTGAAGACTAGTTCATAAGTCTGCCCATCAGCCAGATCGAAGGGAATTTGGATAGCCGCGCAGGGATCAAGGGCCGCGCCGGTTCTGCCGGATAGACAAGCGCGACTCATCGCTTCGGGCTTTCCTAGGTCTCTGTTCCGCCCTATGAATTCAGTCCTGTCTCCGGTGACCGTGCGCCCCTTTCCGATAGCGTCCAGGAATACGACGCGGCCGGAGAACTCGGTGTTGTACCAATTGCGTGCGAATAGCGCTCCGGTCTGTTCATCAAGCTCGGTGACTACGTGCATGGAGGATTTAGACGGCAACTCCCCAAGAACTAGCTGAGCGTAGGCCGTTGCGGAAAGCCGCCTAAGCCGCCCTGATTCGTTTTTCACCTTTAAGCTTAAAAATTTAACCGGCGCATCCCTTGCGACATATATCCAAAGCTCCGTAGAGATGCCCTGCTCTCTGTGCTCGAACACGCTGTAACCAAAGCCGTGCCTGCATACGTAGGGCGTTTCCCCTTTGCGCGGCAAGGGAGAAGGGGACCAGTATTCTCCATTGTCCTCGTCCCTGATATACATGGCTTCGCCGCTCGTGTCGCAAACCGGATCATCATGCCAGGGGGTAATCCTGAATTCATGAGCGTTTTCGCACCAGGTATAGGCCATACCCGCTTCCGACACGACGGTTCCGAAAAACGGGTTCGCCAATATGTTAGCCCAGGGGGCCGGCGTTACCGAATCATGGTCCAGCATGATAATGTACTCCTTGCCATCTGGCGAAAAGCCTCCATGGCCATTGGGAAAGAGCAGCTCTCGATGATAGTCTTCTTTCGCGACGGTATGATCTTTCGATGGCTTCGTAGAAAGCAGGCTAGGGGTTTTCGCTTTTAGCTTAAGGCGGCCCCCTATTTGTTCTTCGAGAGAGCCATATCCGTCGCTTATGATAACGCGCGCGGCCGCTTGAATCAGAGTACGGTCCTCCGCCGCGATTTGATCCGCAGAGCGAACGTATATGCCCCCCGATCGGTCAATGATATTAACGTGGTCGTTCGCCGTTATCAAACCGAGTATCTGGTTTTGAAGCTGTTGCTGGTAACCTCCGCGCTCTTCATTCCAGACGATAAGATCGACCGCGAGGCCTTTTTGCCGCCAATATGCGTGGGCCTGTACGAGTTGGCGGATAAGCTCGATATTAGCCGGATCCTTGATCTTCAATAGAACTATAGGTATGTCGCCTGAGATGGAATGGCCCCACAATGCCGCTTGGCCGCGGCGGTTTGCCTCGATAACGCTCGATTCAGCGCGGAGGGTTGCCTGGGCATACAGGATATACGCGGCGAGCTGGCTGTAGAGTTGAGCGTCGGCCTCGGTGCCGTTTATCTGTTGAAGAATCACCTGGCTGTGCGTTCGCGCGAGTTCGAATGCGCGGTTCGCGAAGTGTTTGTCCTGATATCGGTCTATAAGGAAAGCGCCCTTTTCCCGGGAGTCGGCCATGCCGGTAACGAGGTCTATCGTCGCGGTCGAATCGGGTTCTATGACTATCCTTTGGCGGATAGCCACGATAGGGTCAAGGACCGATCCGCTCGTGCCTGAAAGCGATCCTGGCTTCTGCATAGCTTTTGGAGAAGCTATGGTTCTCCCTCGTCCCATGAAAATCAAGCGGTTCGTCTCGTACGATACTTCGAGTACCTTCGCGTCCCGTACATTCATAAGGTGCACCATCCACGGTATAGCGTCAGCGTGCGACCGAGGCCTGCGCGTACAAAGGATAGCCTTTTTTTCTTCGAGTATTTCGGTTTGGATAAAGAGATTGCTAAAGCCTGGATGCGCGGCGTCGCTGGAAGGAGTGGCTAAGACGACCTCGGCATAGCTGGTAAGCTCTATTGTTCTTTGGGTTTTCGACCGATTTTCAATACGTATTCTTCTTAACTCGATGTCGTCTTCCGGCGATACCGATATCTCGGTATAGGTGATTAAGTCCTGGTCTCGCCTGCGGAATTCGGCCCGTCCTTCTGAGAAGATCGCCTCGTAATGTTCCGGTCGCCTCAAGCTGGGCTGAAATGAATTCGACCAAAACTTCCCGGATTTTACATCTTGAATAAACAGGAAGTTGCCCTTGTTATCCGTGGTGGAGTCTTCATTCCAGCGGGTGACCGCTAGCGAGTTCCAACGGCTGTATCCACTGCCCGTATTGGTTACCATGACGTGGTACTTTCCATTGGACAGGATGTGCACCGCTGGGCTCGTCGTCTCAGGGTCGGTGAAAATCCTTGCGGATGAACGCAGATTATCGTTAGTTAAACGAAACTCTGGCAATATTGCCGTCTGGCTGGCAAAGAGGCTGGCATGGGGCACCTTTTCCTCTAACAGTAACATGTTCGCTCGAACTAGGGGGCTCGACTGGAAGCGCTGTTGCATGGGCCGATCAAGGAGCAGTGACGCGAACGAGATAAAGCTCATCGCTTGGTGATGCGCCATAAACGAGCGCACTATCGCGCGTTCTTCGCCTGATGGCACGCGCGTTACCGTATAATCGATCGCTTCGTATAATCCGTAATCGCCTTCGAATCCCTCAGCAGAAAGCCTTTGCAGATTGAGGCAAGCTTTCTCAGGCATGATCATCAAGGCAAGCGCCGTCGCGTAGGGGGCTATGACGAGGTCATTGTCCAAGCCGCGTTTTAAGCCGAGGCCAGGCACTCCGAAGGCTCGGTATCGATAATTTAAGCCAAGGTCGAAGGAGTTATAACCGGATTCTGATATACCCCATGGAACGCCTCGTTGCCTTCCATAGGCTATTTGGCGCTCGACGGCGGCCCTGCACGTTTGCCCAAGGAGTGTATGTTCATATTCTGGCATGACCAGCAATGGCATCAAGTATTCGAACATTGATCCGCTCCATGAGAAGAGGAGCGATTTTCCTTTAGCTTCGACGAGGAGCCGCCCCAGCGAAAACCAGTTTTCCTGTGGGATCTCTTCTAGGGCGATAGCGATGAAGCTGGCGATCCTTGCCTCAGATGCTAAGAGGTCATAATGCCCCGCATCTCTTCTATGGCCGTCTACATCATAGCCGATCGCCAGGAGATGTCGCCTTTTGCTGTAGAGGAATGAATAATCCGCTTGCCCGAATATCTCTAGGTCTTGCGCTAGCTTGCCGATCAGGGCAAGCCGGGCTTCAGATCGCTCAAAGCCTTCGCTAACCAAAGCTTCCAATTCGTCCCGTATATGGCTTGTATCGGCCTCTAGCCGTATCGGCCGCGCTTCACGGGCCATCCTGAGCCATTCCATCTCGAACGCATGTAATTCGCGCAGGCTTGGTATGGTATCGCAATCGCTATAATTGCTCCCCGATTGAAGGACGATGCCTTTACATAGCCACGGCGCTAGATAATCAAGCTCTTCGAAGGCGTCGTTCAATTGTGAAGCCAATGATTCCGTCCATAGCCTCAATGGATCTAAAAGCATTTGCCCCATGAATTTGCTTGCGCTATCGGCTAATGCGGTGAGCCTTTTCAATACAAGATAGCTTGAGGATAGCGAATCAGGTCGGGCATCCGTGGCCATGTGCAGTTCTTGCCGGAATCTAAAAGGATCTTGGGGCTTGTCTCCCCCTGTCAATTCGGAAAGAACCCGATCGGTATCGAGTAAGCCTGTCCAGAAGCTTTGGCTCAGTATCGGTTCATCCGCGAGCCCCCTGATGCCGGCGCTTAGCGTTAGTAAGTGCGCCGACAGGTTCCCGCTATCCACCGTGGACACGTAGCGGGGCATGAGAGGCTGGAGCGTCTGCGTATCGTACCAGTTGTAAAGATGGTTCTTGTAGCGCTCGAGGAGCTGCATTGAACGGAATGTACGCTCCGTGCGGAACAGCGTACGCCCGATCGATATGTATCCTAGGTCATGGGCCGTTAAGTTTGCCAGCAAGGAAAGTCCTATATTAGTCGGGGAGGTTCTGTGCGCCAGCTTTGCCACGGGAACTTCCTGAAAATTATCCGGCGGCAGCCAATTTTCGTCGTCATTGACGAAAGTTTCGAAAAAATGCCAAGTCTTACGGGCCAAGCGCCTTAGGTATTCGAATTGGCTTAGGGTAATGGCAGCGGCTTTGGCGCCAATAGGGCGGCTAAGTTTCCATACGATTAACGGTGAGCAAAACCAAAGCGCGATGAACGGTGCGGCGATAGCGAGCGCGGCTGGCCGTAGGAAGATAAGCGCGGCGAAGCTTGCCGTAGCGCCCAGGGTAGCACTCCACATAATCCTAAACGATGCCAAGAGGCTCGTACGATCGATTCCGTCGCGCTCGCCGGATGGTTTCCACGCAAGAAGGCGCCTATGCGTAACGAGCGTCCTCCACGACGTCTTAAGGATCGTGCCTAGACTCAGCGCGGCTTCATAAGGCAGGCACGCTAGAGTAAATGACGTTTGCGCTAGCCGCACGAAAGTTGACCGTATCGCGCCGCTTACGTGTGCCTTAAGCGGCGACCCGTGCGCTTTGTTAAGCAAGCCTATGCAAGAGCTCAGCAATGCTGGGAGGAAAACGAGCCCAGTAAGCGCTATAGTCCACAACAGGGGCTTGTCGACGCCTAGCCAGCCGAAGAGCAGCAAAGAGCTAAGGGCGGGAGCTTGGAGGCTTCGGCGCAAGTTGTCGAATATCTTCCACTTCGATAATACGGATAGAGCGTTTTTTCTCGATCCGCTTTCTGCGCTCGGGACGGTTTTGAGTACCCAGCGCGCGATCTGCCAATCACCCCGTATCCAACGTCGGCGGCGTTCTACATCCTCGGCGTACGCCGCAGGCGGGTCTTCGTACAGCTGCACATCGCTCGCTAGCCCTGATCGGGCATAACAGCCTTCAAGAAGATCGTGGCTGAGTATCCTATTCTCTGGGAATCGTCCCTTAAGCGCATGCTCAAAGGAGTCGACTTCGTATATTCCCTTGCCAGTGAAGGAACCTTCATCGAACAAATCTTGATACACATCAGAGACGGCCCTGGTATAAGGATCGAGGCCTGGATCACTGTTGGTGAGCATCGCGAATAAGGATCGTCGCGCTCCGGGAAGACTCGTCGAGACGCGGGGCTGCACTATGCAATAGCCTTCCACGACGCGATGTATTGCCTCGTCGTATCGAGCGTGATTGAGTGGATGGGCCATGATTCCAATAAGTTCCCGTGCGCAATCGCGCGGCAGTTGTGTATCCGTATCGAGGGTAATGACGTATTTGACTGATTTTAGCCGCTTTAAGTTGCCGATGATCAACTCGAATCCATCGCCATTTCCTCCTAGGAGGAGAGCGTTAAGCTCCGCGAGCTTCCCGCGTTTACGTTCGTAGCCCATCCATATTTTTTCGCTTGTATTCCAGCGCCTAGGCCTGTGGAAAAGGCAGAACGGTTTTCCATGCTTGTCGGCATACTGTTCATTCAGCGATTCTATCTTTTGCGCCGCACGCTTTACTAGATCGCCGTCCAAAGGCGTTGTCTGAGTGGCGCAGTCCTGGAAATCGGTAAGGAGGCCGAATAGTATGTTGTCATCGCGATTGGCCAGGAAACGGACTTCAAGCGCGTCTACAAGGCGATCGATATGTCTTTCGTCGCTGAGCATAGATGGCACTACGACGAGCGTTCGCGATCCTACGGGTACGCCTTCTGAAAAATCTAAACGTGGCAGGATATGCGGTTCGGCAAACGTGGTAGCGAAAAAATTTATGAGGGCGATGGAAATTCCGGCTGTGCATGTCAAAAGGGGAAGCGCGATCGCCCATAGCCCTGCTGGTCCTATTCCCCCTCTATGCGCAAGCAAGGCAAGTCCCGCGCTTGCGATAGCAGTTAATAAGCCGATCGATCCAAGGTATAATGCCAGCGTAGGCTTAAACCCATTTGCCTTTGATGTTTCTAAGGCGCGGGGCCTAAGCTGAACCGCTAGGAGCAAAGAGGCTAGCCCTTTGTCCAAGAGATAATAGCCCACATGCGCCTGGCGATCGTTCTTCCCGGCATGCTTACAGGATTCAAGCGCCAGCCGAATGGCCTGTCCGGCTACGACTTCCTCGGAAAGGTTCGCCCTGCTGGCGGTTTTCTCTATCATGTGACGATATCGGTCGCGCGTAGCAAAATCCATCTTGGCATAGGTGCATGATGGATCGGTACGCAAGATCCTCTCCACTAAGCTTGAATTCTCAACGAGCATTTTCCAATTCATCGAACTGAGCGACCGTAGGCCTCGGATGCTATTACTGATCGAAACCTGATCGGCGGCCTGCTGCCGCATAGCGGATTGGACAAGGAGTTCAATAGTAAGCCCCTCTTCCGATAACCTTTGTTCTATCCAGGTAAGCGGCAAGGAAAGCGCCGTGCCCTTGCCTTGCAGCTTGCGCGCCAATTCCGCGACAAACGAATTGATCATAGGAGGGTCTGATCTCGCCATGTCGGCTATAACTAAAATTAAGTTTTTTGGATCTGATGCTAAGGACGCCGTCATCCTATCCGCCCATGATTCGGCTTCGTTTTGCGCGCTCATTTCGGAGGATATACGTACGGCTACCCTCCTAAGGTTTTCTATGAGCGCTAGTCGTAGCATTATGGGGATGGCCCAGAGCTCCCCTAAGGTCAAGACGGATACTGATTGGTATGCTTCAATAAAGCCAAGAAGGGTATCAGGATCGACGAGGCCATCCCCATGAGCGATCCTCTCAAGAGCTATATCATAGACGCGCGGCAGGCCGATTGAATTGCCCGAGGAAAGCCTCGGTAAGCCTCGGCTATAGCCCTTAGGCAAGTCTCTCTTGCTCGTATCGATGTGCTCTTCAATTAAATAGAAATTATCGAGAAGCCAGTCCGCGGCAGGAAGTATGCGGCGCTTTGCCGTCGCGGCCTCAGTGAGTACGGCCCTTGTATCGCTGAGTACGGCCGCGTTCTCGACGAGTCGAGTGAGTAGCCTGTCTCTATGGAACGGAGATCGGCTAATATCATGAGACGACGCAAGGACCTTGCCATAATTCTGCATTTGTTCAACGCTGAATAATTCTGATCGCAAAGGCTCTTCAAGTTTTCGACTATGTCGAGGGATAATGCTGTCAATTATACCGCGGACTGGATTCCTGTTAAGGCCTCTTGGCATTCTCTCTCTCCTACTTAGTCGTATAGCCGAGTTCCTGTATGGTAATCTGGCGATGGCAAACAGGATGATGAGCGAACAAGTTAATGAAGGATAATAAATAATTACTTTATCCAGTTAGTCCATGCGCCAAACGGGTGCGCCCCCGGCAAAAAATAGCCGTTACCGAGTATGTAAGGCAGGGCGTTCGCAGTCCATCCGCTTTTGGGATTCTTTGATACTGATAGTTGCCTAATCCCCGTAAAGTCATAAACAAAGCAGATGATTTCACTGCTTTGCTGCCATTAAGGCGAACGCGCATAATTTATCGTTTGCCCCGGAGCCTGTAGGCTGTTTCGGCGCTACTATATTATAGCCATGACTATGATAACGATAAGCACTATGCCTAAGATAGATAGTATCCCCATGTATTCCTCCTGTTCATAGTTTTGGTACTGCCTAGTATTAGGTCCGGTTGCCTAGCCCCTTCGTTTAAAGTATTGCCCTGCGCGGGTCTTAAGCTTCTCTACTAAAGGGAAAATGGCTAGATAGCCCCGTTCCATTATTTTATAGAGCACTCGATTCTTTTCAGGCAAGCCTTGCTGCGCCGGTTGGCAGGGCATGGCTACGACTCGTTCTGCGCTTTTCATATAATCCATCCTTTCATCGTCTGTCAGATAAAAATTAAAGAATTTCTATCGGGCTGTCTGTGCGCAAGCGAACAGACCGTATGTTAAGCGGGAAGTATATTTACCCAAGTTAGATACAAGGAGTTGCATATATGAGAAAAATGCGTATCTGTTTTTTAGCTTTGGCAATTTTGCCAGCCCTGGCCTTTGCCCAGACTTCTCAAGTAGCGCTTGGCCCGGCGGCTTTCTTTAAGTCGCCTATACTCTTAGGACAGGATATTGATCTTGAGGCATTGAATACGAACCAGATCAGCCTTGGCGCAGACCTGCGATTCCGTGTGGCTTGGTTTAAGGCAGAGGCCCTGGCTCTTTTAAGCTTAGGAGAGCTGCGTAGCGTCAATGTATTCCTTGACGCCGGAGTAGCCGTCGATGTCGATCTTGTCACGCTCTCATTTGGCGTTGGGCCAAATTTCACCGGCAATTTTGACGGCTCGCGGCCCGTGCAGGCAGGCCTTAACGCCAGGTTTGGTTTGGATGTATTACTGGGAATGAATTCGGTAGGCATATCGTATATTACGGCCTTCAATATCGAAGACCGTATAACTATCGGAACGAAAACCGGCCTGCTCGGTGCTCAGCTATTGTTCTGGCTCTAAAGAGTATTCTTCAATTAATAATGCGTCGGCATGCCAGAACATGGCCCGGCGGCAGCGAATTCCGCTTTTGCGCATAGATCGAGCGCACAGTAGCCGCAAGGCTTATTTTATATCTCTTTTGTGGAGGATATCGTATGACACTAGTACAGCTGATCGTCGGGCTCATTATCATTGGGGTGGGGTTGTGGGCAATTAATACCATGATTCCTATGAACGCGGGCATAAAGAAGATTCTAAACGTCGTGGTAATAGTCGTCGCGGTAGGCTTCGCGTTAAGCTTCTTCGGTATAATATTCCCTGGACAGAGGGTGTTTGTCCTTAGGTGACAAAGGCTCGTACTAGCATAAGCTCGCTCTGGTAATGCTAAAGCGAGCCTGCGGCGGCCTTTTCGCTGCAATAGCGGAGATACAAGAACCTTGCCTTTAGGGCCGCGATACCATTTAATTGAAACCGTATATATAAAAATCTAAAAGCTCTAATGCCTGTATGCGGCCTAGGATATGATAGGGAATAGGATCTTAAGGAAGGACCGTTGGCGGCTCTGCCATTGCCTGAGCGCCTGGCTTGCCGGCCAGTCTTTCCTTCAGGAAATGCAGCGCTACCAGGGGGTATAAACCCTTCTTTCTTGGAAGCCTTAGTGCAGCTGTTGTATGCCGCCTCGTTAAAACCTTATTATTTCAGTCTAGATTACAGCGAATCCCTTAGCGAGGGGACTACTCGTCAGAAATTTTAGCGTATAGAACGAAGCGCTTTATTGTCAGGAGCCCTTTCTTCGTGCTAGTATCCTCCCTCGATCCTAGCCAGTAAAGAACGAGGTACCCTATCCGTGTTCCTAAAAAGCCTCGAGGTATTCGGTTTCAAGAGCTTCGCCGACCGCACCAAGATAGACTTTTCCGAGGGCATATCGGCCCTGCTCGGCCCTAACGGCTGCGGCAAGTCCAATGTCGTGGACGCCATCAAGTGGGTGGTGGGCGAACAGTCGGCCCGGTCGCTGCGCGCCGAGTCCATGGAAGACATCATCTTTAACGGCACCGAGAGCCGCAAGGCCCTCAACGTGGCCGAGGTTACCCTTACCATAAGCAATGAACGCGGCGTGCTCCAGCTGGACATGCCCGAGATAGCCATTAAGCGCCGTCTCTACCGTTCAGGCGAGAGCGAATATTTTATTAATGGCCAGCTGGCAAAGCTCAAGGAGCTGCGCGAGCTCTTCTGGGACACGGGCATAGGCAAGAGCGCCTATTCGGTCATGGAGCAGGGACGGATAGACCAGATACTGTCCAGCAAGCCCGAGGAGCGGCGCTACCTCTTCGAGGAAGCCGCGGGCATAACCAAGCACAAGGTACGCTCCCGCGAGGCCGAGCTTAAGCTTGAGCGCACCGAGGAGAATATGCGCCAGGTGGATGGCATACTCGGCGAGGTGAAGCGTAGCTACGATACGCTAAAAGTCCAGGCCGAGAAGACCCTGTCCTACCGGGCGCTCCGCGACGAGGTGTTCAACGCCGAGCTGGACCTGCACCTGATCAAATTGCGCGGCTTCGTGAACGAGAAGGAGCGGCGGGACGGCGACATAGCCACCAAGACCGTGGAGCGCGACGCGGTAAAGCGCCAGATAGACGACATCAACATGTCCCTTGAGGAGAACCTCGACATAGTCAACAGCATGGAGGCCAAGCTCGTCGACGTGCAGAAGACGGTGTACGGCCTGGCCGTGGAGCGGGTAGGCAAGGAGAAGGAGCGCAAGCTCCTCTCCGAGCGCGTCAGCGAGTCCCGCGCCAAGATAGACCAGTCCAAGCTTAAGCTTAAGGCCTTGGCCGAGAAGCTGGAGTCCCTGCGTGAGGACGAGGACGAGAAGCAGGAGATACTGCGCGGCCACAAGGGCCGCATAGCCGAAATAGAGAAGAATATCCAGGGCTTCGAGGGCTCGATACGGTCGGCCGAGGAGCGCGTACAGGCCAACGAGGCGGGCATAGCCAGGGCGGAACAGGACATACGCGACTTCGATGGCGAGCTCGTAAGCGCGCAGGCCCAGCTCGACGCCATCACCGACGATATCGTGAGCGAGCTGGACGCGCGGCTTAAGGAAAGCGGCTACTCGGCGGCCGAGCGCAAGGCGGCGGAAGAGGCCATAGACGCACTCATAGCGGGCATAATCGCGCGCCTGTCGGGCAAGGCCGCTATTTTGGACGACCTTGCCACCATAAAGGACTACGGCTCGCCCCAGGCCCGCGCCCTGCTCGAAAGCGCCAGGAGCGCCATGGCCGAGGCGGCCGAGCGCGCCAAGGAGCTTAAGGAGCGTTACGAAAGCTACAGGCGGACGACGCCGAGCTTCATAGACGAATTCCTGTCGCCCGAAGGCATCATGACCAAGAAGCGCGCCTTGGACGCGGCCATGAACGCCATAAAGGACGGGGTGGCCGGCCGCCGCGAGCGCATAGTCGCTTTGCGCGAAGAGAATCGCGAGCTGGCCCTGCGCATAGACGAGTATAGGCACACCCTCGAGGAGCTGCGCGGCAACCGCATACGCATGCAGACCCAGGTGCAGGCGGCCGAGGAATCCTTGGCGCTCATACGCAGGGAGCTTGCCAGCCAGGAAGGCTACTACCGCGAGCTCGATAGCGAGGTGGCCCTGGACGAGAAGCGCCTGGCCGAGGCCCAGGAAGACCTGTCCGGCATCGATGAGGACATAGCCGACATCGAGAAGAAGGGCAGGGAGCTTACCGCCGAGCTCGAGCGCCTGGAAAAAGACATAGCCATAAAGAACTCGGACTTAGGCAAGCGCCAGGAAGAGCTGCGCAAGAAGATGGACAGGCTCGGCTCCTACCAGAATGAGCTTGAGCGCCTGCACCTGGGCCTTGCCCAGACCGAGACCGAGATACGCAATATAAAGGAAAACTTCAAAGAACAGTACGGCCGCGACCTCGTCGAGTTCGAGGAGCGCATGTACGAGATACGCCATTCGGTAGCCGAGCTCCGCGATCGTCTGGCGGAGCGCAAGATGAAGCTCAAGGACCTAGGCTCGGTGAACCTCATGGCGCCCGAGGAGTTCGTCGAGGTAAAGGAGCGCTTCGAGTTCCTGTCGGGCCAGATAGGCGACCTTACCAAGGCGCGCGACGACCTTAGGCGCATTACCCAGGAGATACGCGACGAGAGCGCCCAGATGTTCCTGGATACCTATAACCGGGTAAAAAAGAACTTCCATAACATGTTCCGCCGCCTCTTCGGCGGCGGCCGCGGCGAATTGCGCCTCGTCGACCCCGACCACGTGCTTGAATCGGGCATAGAGATATACGCGCAGCCGCCGGGAAAGAAACTGGAAAACATATCGCTGTTATCGGGCGGCGAGAAGAGCCTTACCGCCATTGGCCTCCTCTTCGCCACCTATATGGTGCGCCCCTCGCCCTTCTGCTTCCTCGACGAGATAGACGCGGCCCTAGACGAGCAGAACGTCATACGCTTCGTCAATCTCCTAAGGGAATTCGGCAAGAGCAGCCAGTTCATCGTCATTACCCATAACAAGAAAACCGTTACCGGCGCCGATGCCTTGCTCGGCGTTACCATGGAGGAATCGGGCATAACCAAGGTCATATCGGTGCGCCTCGAGCGCTCCGATGGCCAGGAAGTGCGCGTGCCCGAACCGGTGGGCTTCTTCGACGAAGAGGAAGTGGAGTACGAACAGGGCAGGGAACTGCCCAGCGAAGAAGAGCTGCAGGCCAGGAAGGGCGCCGCCAAACGTGCCCTCGCCGCGGCAAACGCCTCCGCCGATGCCGCGATCGCGTCGGGCACAGAAGCGGCTGAACCCGGCGCGGATGAGCCGGATGCGGTGGCCGAAGAGCCGGAAGCCGGGACCGATGGCGGCGAGCCGGCCCCGTCGGAGAACGGCTAGCCATGCAGCTGCCGGGCTTCGCCGCGAAACTCCTGGCCACGGAGCGCCGGCTCGCGGGCATTGCCAAGGCCGCGAGCTCAAGGGCAATAGGCGTCGCCGCAGCGAAGGCCAAGGCAACGGCCGCCGCGTTCGCCTCGGCCCGTCACGCTTCCGCGGATACCAAGCGCCTGCCTCTCATAATCGCGGCGGCCCTCGCGCTGTCCCTCGCCCTGCTGCTCTTAGCGCTGATCATAGGATCGGCCGCCAAGCCGCGCGAGTCGCTAAACCCTCCTTCGGGCGCTGCCTCCGCGCCGCGCGCCTATTTCGAGGCGCTGCTCATGCCGGCCCCCCTCCCCGGGGACTTGCCCTTCCCGCTGGCGCGGGAGCGCAAGTCGCGGTATACTGAGGCGGAAGCCCAGAACCTTCGCCCGGATTTGGGCACGCTATACCTAGGCGATTCCGTCGAACGCAGGAAGGCAGAGCTTGAAGCTATCTACAACGCGGTGGACTAAGCGGAGCCTCCTTGTACTAACGCTAGCCGTCGGGGCCGCCCTGAGCGCATCCTGCGTAAGCGCGAAGCCGCCTCAAGGGGACGCCCCCGCGCAAGCCCTTGAAACGCCGGAAACGGCCGGATTCTTCCTTATGCCTCCCGCCCCCGTCGCCGCTGCCACGGACTTGCCATCGCCATCGGCCCCGGCGGCCAAAGCGCGGTTACCCTTGCCTTCAGGATCAGAGGCCATGGCCCCAAGCGATATCAGCGCCTTGTCTCCGGTAGGCCAGCTGAGCCCGGCGCCCTCTGGCGCCATGGATGAGCCGCTAGCCCCCCAGATGCCGGAAGAAGCCAAGCCCGGGGATATCCCCAAGCCCGCGGCCATCCCCAATACCGGCGCTGCCGCGGCTCCTGCCGCTCCCGTCGCCAAAGCGCCCGCTCCAAGCCAAAGCGCTCCGAGCCCGGCCGCCAAAGCGCCCGCGGCGGCGCCCGCTCCCGCCGCCGCTAAGCCTCCGGCCGCCGCGCCTACGGCAGCCGCGGCCTCGCCCGCGCCAAGCGCCAGCCCTCCCGTCGCGGCCTACTCCCTGCCGAGCGCGCCTACGTCCTCGACGCGCTCGGTGGAAGCAGCCCCCGCTCCCGTGGCCGAGATACGCGTTGACGCGGTGCGCGGCGAGCGCTTCGAGCTGCGCTTCAACGGTTCGGGCTGGACCTATCTAGGGGACGAAGAATCCAAAGACGGCATACGCTATGAGACGCGGCGCTTCGAGGGCAATGAGGCGATATTCGCCTTGCGGCCCGAAAAGGGCGACGACTATCTTCTGCGCTTCCAACGCCAGGATCCGGTAAGCGGCGAGCGGCAAAGCAGCCTCGTGCGCGTGAGCGTGCGCGAACCGGGCGCCAAGCTACCGGCCGCTAGCGCCTCGCTATCCGCTCCGGCGGCGGCGCAGGCCTCGGCCCCGGTTAGCGCCGCCGCGGCGCTCGCCCCCGCTGCCGGCGCAACGCCGAGCGCTTCGGGCTCCCCGGCAGTAGCCGCGGCTACGGCAGCGCCCGCCGCGACGGTTGCGCCCTCGGCTGCCGCAGCGCCTTCAGCCGCTTCAATTCCCGCCGCGGAGGGGAACGGCGCGGCCGGTTCCGCCGCGACCGACGCCGGTTCGGCCCAAGCGGCCGCGCCCTCCTCGCCGTCGCAAGCCAATCAAGCCCTCCTTGCGTTGAGCGAACCCTCTGCGCTCCTGTCCTACGCGCGCTCAGAACTCGACGCAAAGCGCGCGCGCGCGGCCCTCGATGCGCTCGACCGGTATATAGAGCTCTTCAAGCGGGGCAGCGATGAGGTCTTTTACCTCTACGGCTTAGCCTATGAACAGGATACGCCCTTCAGGGACATAAAGCTTTCGTACGCGAATTACAAACGGGTACGCGACGAGTATCCGCGCAGCGCGCGCTGGAAGGCCGCGGCCGAGCGGGTCGCCTACATGGAACGGCATTATTACGGATTAAAGTAGGCTTGCCGTTCGTTGACAATCCATCCTAGTCGTGTCAAAATCGCTGCGCTTGTATATTCCGCTATGAAACCGGAGGCTCTATGTCCAAGACCTACGCGCTTATCTTCAATCCCGTGGCGGGGAAAGGCAAGGCAAAACAGCTCTTGCCTCAAGTCCGGCGAGAGCTGGATACGAAGGGCTTGAGCTATGAGTTGGCTCTAACCGAAGGCGTGGGGCATGCGGAGGAGCTTGCCCAGGGCTATGCGCGACGCGGCGTGGACGCATTGCTCGCGGCCGGCGGCGACGGCACCTGTAACGAGGTAATCAACGGCCTCATGAAAGGCGCTGCGGGCGCTACTGGCCGCCTGCCTACGCTGGGCATCATACCCATTGGGCGGGGCAACGATTTCGCCTATGGAGCCGGCGTGCCTGCCGACCTTGCGCAGGCCTGCGCGCTTATAGCCGAGGGCAAGGACGGCCCTCTGGATATTGGCAGGATAAGCGGCGGCTTTTTCCCCGACGGCCGCTATTTCGGCAATGGCATAGGCATAGGCTTCGATACCATCGTAGGCTTAAGGGCGGCGAAGAAGAAGCATATGCACAGCTCGTTAAGCTATTTAAGCGGCGCCCTCGACACGCTCATCGCCTACCCTAAAGCCCCTGAGCTTACGATAAGCTACAACGGCCACAGCCTTCAGACCGCGTCGCAGCAGATATCGATACTCAATGGAAGGCGCATGGGCGGCATGTTCTATATGGCGCCATTGAGCGAACGTGCCGATGGCCTCCTCGATTTATGCATGGTCATACGCCCCATGACCAGGCGCGACATGATAAGCCTCATACTCCATTATCTGAAGGGCACCCAGCGCCGCTCGGCGCTCATAGCTACGGATCGGGCTCCTTATTTCGAAATTCGGGCTCCCCGGGGCGGCTTAGTGTGCCATGCGGACGGCGAGACGGTATGCACGGATGGCACGAGCCTCCGAATCGAGTGCGTGCCAGGCGCTTTGCGAATTTATTCCGATATGAGCCTGCCCATGGCCTTGCCGAGCGCCCTTGAGGCGGAAGGCCTAAGCGCCCGCGGCGAGGATGCTCTGGCGGCAGCAGGCGGCGCTTCCTGATGCGGAGGGCTATCCATTGCGCGGTAACCGCCGTTATAAAGGCCCTGCTGCGTCTCCTCTGCAAGGTGGATGCCTCCGCCCTTGAGCTCCTGCCCCGAACGGGGCCGTATATGATCGTTGTCAACCACGTGAATTTCCTCGAAGTGCCCCTGATCTATAGCTTCTTGCAGCCTCGGGCCGCGTATTCCCTCGTCAAGGAAGAAACCTGGCATAATCCCCTGCTAGGCGCCTTGGCGACGCTGTGGCATGCCATTCCTATTAAGCGGGGGAGCGCGGATTTCGCCGCGCTTGGGGCAGCGGAACGGGTTTTCGAAGACGGCAATATTCTTATCGTGGCCCCGGAAGGCACGAGGACCGGAACCGGCGTGCTTAAGAAAGCCCATGGCGGAGCGGCCCTGCTCGCCCATCGCTATGGCGTTCCCATTTATCCGCTTGCGCACACCGGCGGGCAGTTTTTTTACGCTAATATCAAGCGGCTACGCCGAACGCCGTTTACCTTCCACGTAGGCGCTCCCTTTTTGTTAAGCGCTAAAGCTAAGGCGGCATTTAACGGCGAAGCGCGCAGGCAGGCCACCATGGAAATCATGGGCCGCCTCGCCGCGCTTCTGCCGCCCGAGCAGCGCGGCCTCTACGCATCCGAGGCTGAGCGCGAACCGCGCTTTTTAGCCTACCTTGAGGACGGCATCCCGGAACGCGGGGCAATGTCAAGCTATGCGTGAGCGGCTGGCGCTCTTCGACGTCGACCACACGCTCATCAAGCGCTCCACCGGGGAATACTTCCTGGCTGAGGCATACCGCAGGCGGCTCGTCCCGCTGTCCCTGCTCGTATCGGCCATAGGCCTTTATTTTCGCTATTTTTTCGGCAAGCTCGAGTGGAATACCAGCGACGTGGTCATAGAGGGCTTCCGCGGCATTCCGCGCGCGCAGTTTTTATCGGTGGCAAAAGCCGCGTTCGATAAGTACAGGCAGGACGCGCTCTGCGCCAAGCTTCTGCGCGTCATCGCCGAGTACAAGGCCGCCGCGGTGCCCGTATACCTTGCCAGCTCATCCGTGGACCTCTTCATTCAGCCTTTAGCCGACTACCTTGGCGTCGATGGCATCGTGGCCACCACGCTGGAATTCGTCGACGATATCGCCACCGGCGGAATTCTGGATGGCCCCGCCTTCGGCGCAGAAAAGCTTAACAGGGCGCGGGCCCTCATAGATCGGCTGGGACTGAGCGGGGACGATTGCGCGTTTTACTCTGACAGCGTGCATGATCTACCCCTCCTTGAGGCCGTGGCAAGGCCGGTAGCGGTCAATCCCGACCACCGGCTTAAGCGCATAGCGCTCAAGCGCGGCTGGGAGATCGTACGCTCCGCCCCTAAAGCGCTGAGCGTATGAAGTCCGCAAGGCGCGCGCCCTTGCGCTCATCGATCTATTAGCATCTCGGCTCAAGGCTCCCTATCCCTTGATGCGCCGGTTTGTCGTCGCGCTTGATAGTATTTTTCCAAGCCCCGCGCCTTTAACTATGGTAAGATACGCTTATGATCACACGTTGCCTTTTCTATGAAGAGCCGGAGCTCGACGATTGCGAGGCCACCATACTGGAACTGCGCGAAGGCGCTGACGGCGGGAGGGGCCTTGTGCTTGACAAAACTCCCTTTTATCCGGAGGGAGGCGGCCAGCCCTGCGACCTTGGGACCATTGAAGGCCAGCCCCTGTATCAGGTGCGTTACGAAGGCGACGATATAGTCCATTACCTTGCCTCAGGCCAAGGGGGCGCCGTCGAATTCCGCCTAGGCCAGCGCGTGCGCTGCCTGCTCGACGGAAGAAGGCGCCGCGACCACACGGAACAGCACAGTGCCCAGCATCTCCTTTCCGCTACCGCGTTGAGGCTGCTCGGCGGGCCTACCAAGTCCTTTCACCTAGGAGAGGATTATTGCTCGGTAGACATAGACCTTCCCTTGATCAGTCGGGAGGACGCCGACGCGGTCGAGCTCGCCGTGCTTGAAGCTATACGGGAAGGCTACGCGGTAATCACGCATCTCTGCCCGCCCGAGGATCCGGCAAGCTTTCCCCTGCGGCGCAAGCCGCCCGAAGGGGAGACCCAGCTGCGCATACTCGAGATAGACGGCCTTGACTACACGCCCTGCGCCGGGACCCATGTACGGAATACGGCCGAACTTGGCCTATTCAGGCTCTTACGCTGGGAAAAATATAAAGGCATGACGAGGATCTATTTCCTGGCTGGGCTCAGGGCCTACGACGATTATCGGTCGTTAGCCGCCGAACTCAGGCAAGCGGCGGCCGCGGCCGGCACGCATGAGCGGGGCGTGGCGGCTGCGCTCGCGGAGGCCCTTGAGGCGAACAGGGAATTGGGCTTCAGGCTCAAGGAAGCGCAGGAAGCCGAGGCCGCGGCCAGCGCGCGGCTCATGAGCCTTGGCCAGCCCGACGGCCCCTTAAGCCTCATACTCGGCGACGTGGATTTCCAAGGCGCCATGAGGCTGGCCAAGGCGCTAGCCAGCGAGGGGCGCCTCGCCCTCATAGCCAGCGGCGCAGACCATAAGCTCGCGCTCGCCGCTCCCCCTGGCGGCCCGGACCTGGCCGCCGCCCTTAAGGATACCCTTAAGGCGAGCGGCGCCAAGGGCGGCGGCGGCCCCGCTTTTTTCCAGGCCGCATTCGGCGAGGGCCAGGCGCTCGAACGGTTCATGGAGGAGGCGTTATGCAAACTGAGATAAAGGCTCCGCCTGAATTTGACCCTCGTGCCGTGCGCGTCCTATACTACGAATGGTAGAGACCTAGGGAGGTTCCCTTGTTCAAATTCATAGAGCGCGCCGTTTTTAGGCTCGAGCGCATAGCCGACAAAGAAGACCGTTACCGGGGCAGGATGCTCGGTTATATGCTCCTTGGGCTCGTGGCGCTCTCGATACTGCTCGTGCTAATTATCCCGCGGCCAGCAGAGCGCTTAGCGGTGTCGCTGATCACCGCGAGCAGCCTGATCTGCCTTGTTTTGCTCCATTTCGGCAAGCTCGATATCGGGGTGGTCCTCATGACCTCGTCGGTGGCGCTATTGAGCTACGCCACCTTGTTCGCGGTGCCCTTCCAACACAATATGGAGGTATACCAGCTGGGTATATTCGGGCTCTTTTCGTTCGTGCTCGCTAGCCTCGTTACCCGGAAAAGCCTGACTTTCTACATACTCGGCGGCCTCGGGATCGTCGTTCTGGCGGGCCAGCTATTCTTCCGCAGGCTGCCCAGCCCCGAGCCCCTCACGGCGAGCAATGTATCGGGCTATGCCGTCGTACTGTTCATCTTCGCCATGTCCGGCGCTATACTGCGCGGCGTGGCGGCGCGCAACCGCGAACTGCTGGCGCGCAGCGCGGCGCAGGCGGCCCACGAGCACCACCGGGCGGAACAGTACGCGGGCATAGTGGTAGAGGCGCGCAAGAGCCTGGACGCCGGCTCCGGCCTTACCGCGAGCGCCGAGCGCACGAACAGGCTCGTCAAGGAAATGCTCGACAATAGCGAGCGCATGCGGCAAAACGTGAATGCCTTGCACGACGAAGGCGGCCGGGTGGAGGCCGCGAGCCAGGCCATGGCCAAGGCTTCCGATTCGACGAGCAGTTCGGTGAGCGAGCAGGTGGCCGTCATAGAGGAGACCAGCGCGGCGGTGGTCGAGATGACCGCCTCCATAGAATCCATATCGCGCATAGCCTCGGAGCGGCAGGAAGCCATAAACGAATTGGCCCGCGAGGCGGAGCAGGGCTCGGCGGCCATAGCGCGGGTGACCGAGGCCATGGCCGGCCTCAAAGGGCGCGTGGCCGATACCGGAGAGGTGGTCAAGGTCATTAAGAAGGTGGCCACCCAGACCGGCCTCCTTGCCATGAACGCGTCGATAGAGGCGGCCCACGCGGGCGACGCGGGCGGCGGTTTCGCGGTGGTGGCCGCCGAGATACGCAAGCTCGCCGACGAGACGGCGAAGAACGCCAAGATCATAGCCGAGACCCTCGGGGCCGTTACCGCGTCCATAGGGCAGGCTGCGAGCACCAACGAAGAGGCCGCCATAGCCTACGAACGCGTGCGCGTGGAAGTAAAGAACGTGGCGGGGGCCATAAGCGAGATAGCGCAGGGCGTGTCCGAGCTATCTTCCGGCACGGACGAAATCAACAAGGGCACCACCCAGTCGGTACAGGCCACCCAGGGGGTCAAGGAAGCCGTAGTCCTGGTCAACGATAGGGTAAGCGAAGTGGAACAGGGCCTGCGTTCCCAGGAGCGCGCTTCGGCGGCCATAGCCGCTTCGATCAAGGACATGGCCGAGCTCCTGCGCGGCCTGGCCGACGAGGCGGCTAAAGTGCAGGAGGCCGGCCTCATCAATCAGCATACCCTCGCCGGCTTAGGCCGGAAGCTTGAGGCCATAGCCGCGAACGGAGCGCCTGATGGCGCTCAAAGCGCCGGCAAGGGCGGCGTTGGAGAAACGGGCGTAACCATCAAGGCCGCGCCTACCCGCGTATAAAGAGCCCAAGGCGAAGCAAAGCGCACGGCGCAAAAAAAAGAGCGGC